>VXPE01000011.1:15909-54807 GCA_009839745.1 Candidatus Poribacteria bacterium | reverse complement strand
CAGTCTCGGTGAACGTTCCGTATTACTATCGGCTGGAAGAGGTTTCGTTATCTGGCGAGCGTCGTGCGGTAGCGACGGTGCGGTTGCGGGGGCATGTTTCAGCAGCGGATAAAGTATTGTGGAAGTGGGCGGATGTGAAAGCCCAGGATTAATTGCGTTTATTGCACAGGACTTACGTAATTTGAACGAAAATCTTATTCGGGCGAGGGGGACCTCGCCCCTACGTAAATTGCTATTTCTTTGTATTTACCCCTAAATCCGCAACCCCTTAGTCCCCCCGCAAGTAAGGAAGGAAAAACAAGGGAAACAGGACAGGGGGACTATAAAAGGGCATGCGTCAGTCGTAAATATAAAAGTATACCTACCATCTACGCGTAAAATTCATTCTACCGGTAAGTCCGGTTTGGCCCTCCTCTTTCTTTGTCTCATATCCGACATATATGCCGAGTGTGTTATTCTCGCCATAACCGATGTTCACACGTCCACCGAAATTGAGTGCCCACAATCCGCCACCCTCGCCCAGACCCAGCACGGATTCAAACTGCGGACCCACCGCGACAGTGTCGTTAAGAGCATAAGTCAGGTACGTCCGATTGTAGAGTTCATCAAGACTTTGGTCATCAAATAGGGTCTTGAGTGTGCTGATTGTCCAGTGGAACCCGAAAATTTTACCGGCGGGTAGGATCGCAAAGATTTGCGGGTATAAGGCATAGGGACCGTCTGGACTGACATAATTAAACCCAACACCGAGCATGGGGGTCAGCAGCAGTGCCATGCTGTCATTCGCGATAACAGGGAATGAAATACCCATATCAAACTCGCCCAAATGATCGTTCACATAGATATTAGAATCAAAGGAAATACCACCGCTGAGCGGATGGCTTGCCCCAACTAAAAAATAGGTGCCTAAGCTATCGACATCAATCTGGAACCAACCTGTAATTTTCGGTTTTTCCTCCATCGGTTTTTCTTCTGCCGTTTCGCCTTCCATTTCATGACCATCGGCGAAGGCAGTGGAAAAATTGGCAATAGATATTATACAAATTAATACCACGATAGCGATGTGCTGAAAGATATTGTTGGATATCTGCGGGTGATGGACAAGACGACCTTTCATAAAAAATCTCCTTGATTTTAGCGGATAGGGATCTAACATTTATAAATGTTGGACTTTAGAACTTACGAGTTACACGGCACGCGGAACGTGCCTACTACTTTTAATTCGCTTGCTTAATTTGTTTCATGAGTTGTTCGAGTTTGTGTGGATCCTTGATGCCTTTTGAGGCTTCGACCCCAGAACAGAGGTCGATGCCGTGAGGTCGGATTGTCTCAATAGCAGCTTTGACGTTCTCCGGACGAATCCCACCTGCAAAGAAAACCGGTAGTGGACTCTCCACAATGAGCTCAGCAGCGACATTCCAATCACAGGTTTTCCCGGTGCCGCCGTATCGCGGTTTCTCAAGACTCATATCAACACTATCAAACAGTAGAAAATCCGCGCCTGCATTCCGGTACGCTTGCATCTCTTGCCGAACAGCTGGGATATCCACATTTTTGGGGCTTCCCGCTGGCAAATAGACCGACTTCCAGAATTCACACGCTTCTTCGCGTTTTAGTTCCTCCACCTGTTGGGGAGACTCCTGTCCGAGAAGTTGAACGGCAAACGGTTGAACCTGTGAGACTATTTCTCGGATGTCGGATGTGGAGCGGTTATAGAGTAGAATTACGGTAGGGACCGGGCTTTCGCTCGCAATTTCGGCGGCTTGCGTCGCGGAGCGTGTCCGTTCGGACACGGCAACATCTACTAATACTCCGATGTAATCGGTGCCAGCATCGGCAGCAAGTCGAGCATCATGGATAGAGGTGATGCCGCAGATTTTAACACTGCAGTAAGATTCTTTAGACATTTTTTATTTTAATTATACCTTACGGTTAAATGAAGAGGGTTGGAGTTTTGAGGTTCTTTGCCCGAATCCGCTCTCCATTTCATTACGAGCTACGCGCTTTGGACATCTTTTATAGTGGATCCGAAAAATAAATGGACACTTTCCGCCCCCGGTAGGTTCGGTTTCCTAACCGAACCGGCACAGGATGTCCTATTAATTCTAAACTTTACTATAAGATAGGATCGGGATTACAAATCCCTCCGACAGAAGAGTCGCTTCTACTCTTCAAAGATGGTTTGCCGATCGGCATCCGAATAACAGATAATCATCGTTACGGGTTGCCAACCGGTGTTGACGGCATTGTGTTTCACATTGCGCGGAATACGCAGCATCATCCCAGGTCTGAGCGGAATTACCTCATCCCCCAATTTGTGATCGCATTCCCCTGAGAGAACATAGATAAGTTCCTCACAGTTCGGATGGTAGTGGGTAGGATTGCCTTCACCCGCATTAATATAGACGACCCCGAATGTCATCTCAGCTTCTGGATCAATTTGATCGTTACAGAGCCACTTAATCGCGCCCCACGGAAATTCGAGTGATCCAGCATCGTTACTGTTGGTTAACGTTATCTCCATAGTGGTTTCCTTTCTATATTTCACATCGATTAGATTTCAAAACAGGTTAAACATTGCGCTGCATACGCCTGCAATGCTATTGTAGGTTTTTCATGCAGGTAACCGACGGGAGCACATATAGCCCGCACACTGTCGATTTGCATATCAAGTGCCTGATGGGTGTGTCCGAAGAGTGCATGTGTGACAAGCGGTTCCTGCAAGCACTGAGCCCCAAGACCTTTGCTGCCCATGAACGCCCGAAAGTAATCCCACGGCAACTCACCCCGGTATCGAATACACCTCCGAAACGGAACATGGTGCGTGACCACAACGATGCGTGATACATCATTTCGAATAGCGGCAATCTGGGTCCCAAGAGCTGCTTCAAAACGTCGGGCGACCCTTGGATCGGCATCGTTCCATTTGGCATACCGCTTATCGTTCCAGACGGCTCCCATCAACTCTTTTTCGGCATATTGAGCGTCGGAAAAATCGCACCCATCCCGTGCAAAACTATAATCGTACCAACCAATAGTGCCACAGAAACCGACTTTTTCGTGGACGAAAGGTGCGTCCATCAATGGATGAATCCCACACGCGGAACAAAGTTCTGAAATAATCCTACATTTCTGTTCACTCGTAACGTTAGCGGTCTCAATCGCCCAAATGTCATGGTTACCGGGGACAAACACTATCTCACATGCCAAATCCGCAAGGTGAAAGGCATTCAGCGTTTCAGAAAGTTGAACCAAATGTCGTGCGATGTCTCCAGCAATCACTAAAACGTCAAGTGCTGCTGCCTTAACAGCATCAATGAGATGTGGCACAAGTAACTTGTTCCAAGGCGTAACGTCCGTGTGCAAGTCTGAAATGAGACCAATCTTCATTTTTTTAACTATTAACTCTGGTCCTCGTTCCACTTCGTTTCACGAGGGTATCTGGTGAATTCAGCAACCTCTGCACACCTGGAGCGGGTTGGGATTCGCCGAAAAGTCCCGCGGAATGTGACGGAGCGGTGACCAGATTCCCATAGTTAGAAAATCAGATTCAATTGTTAGAAAATGCCAGACTTCTGAAAACTTCATCCAGAAAGATGCGCACCCCACTCTCATCGTCCTGTTGATACTGTTGAAGTTGGCGTTCCAAGGCTCGCATGGAAGGCACATCACCGATTTTAGCAATTGCGTCCACAAGGGTGAGTTGAATCGCGGATTCGGTACTGTCTTCTAAGGCGTTAATCAATCGATCCCGCGCTTTAGAGCCACCAATGCTCCCGAGTGCAGAAGCCGCAATATCCTTCGTGCTGGTATCTCCCTTTTCAAACGCAGTAATAAGCGTATCAACAGCGGGTTCACCAATTTGACTGAGTGCTAATCCGGCTTGGAAGCGGATGCCGGGAATTTCTGCAGGATTTTCAAGAACCGCAACGAGGGCATCAATAGCAGAAACCGGTTTGAGAATTCCGATCATAGCAAGACAAGCCCGTCGAATTTCTTGTTCCGGTTCCATCTCAATTTGGATATATTCTTGAGCGAGCGTAGCGAGTTGCCCTTCGTTAATTTTTTGATAAAGTGCTTCGGATCTGTGTCTGAATTGCGTCCCGAAGGGAGCCTTAAGGGTGGCGGTATTCTCGTTTCTATCCACAGTGAGTAGCCCAAGGATCGCAGCAGATTCTAACTGTTGTGCTTGCAGACTATCGGCTGGCAGTTGGTTGGTGTCCGCGCTTTGAAACTCCTGAAACAGCTCGTTGAGGACACTCAGTTCAACGAGGCGTTGAAGACTATTAATTGCTTCTTTCCGGAGCGAGAACTCTGTGCTATTTTTGAAGAGGTCCACGAGTGGCTCGATCGCACGGACATCGCCTAACTCCCCGAGTGCATCCACAGCGGCAATCTTCACCCCTATAAGTTCAGTTGTTCGGAAAGTAAACTGCTTTTTGGAAAATTTTTCGAGTGTCTTCTTGTAATCAGCAAGACTGTAAATTTTGCGTTCATCGACAATCTTCTCTACGAGATCACCTACCTGAATATCGGTATTTGCCGCTGGGGTGCCGGGTTGAATCTCCTTGACACGCACAGTCCCATTGCCTTCAACGCTGAATCCAACCTTATCGCCCTGTCTGCGGAGCGCAATACGCAGTGGCGGTTTATCTTTTAGATGAAGAATGAAGTTATTATCCTCATCGAGTGCCTGTTTTATGGCACTGTTAAAGCCTCCGACATCTCGAACAGGATATTCTGCGATGACATAAGAGATGAGTTCACCCGTCTCCAACTGTGCTCTATCTGCGGGTCCGTTGGGTGTTGTATCCAAAATGACGACACCACTAGTGGACCAACGGTCTTTCAGGTCGCTGTCTAACTGCTGCACCTGCATTTTGAGGCGTTCATCGTAATATTGGTTATCACATCCGAGTCCGAACATCAGAACGAAAAGGAGGGACACGATAAACACCACGTGGTGCGGTTGGTTAAACTGTGTTATTTTTTTTCGCATTTCCTAATTATTCCTTATTCAGTTAAGAGGGATAACAACATCGCGGCTGCTCTGTTCCTTTAAAGCCTCTAAGAGGGGTTCCACAACTTTTTCGTCCCCGAGGATTGCCAACGCTCGAATTGCGTCAACACGTAGCGATGACCCTTTATTTTCCACAATTTTGACTAACTCCGGCACAGCAGCACCCCCGATTTTGCCAAGTGCTTCCACGGCAAGTTGGCGCACTTCAGGTTCCTCCCGATCGCGCTTCCATTTCGCAGAGCCGGATTCAATTAAAGCGGCGAGTGCTGGAATCGCTTGTTCACTTCCAACCTCCCCAAGTGCCTTGACGGCATTCAAACGAGTTTCCATTCTTCGATGATCCAAAAGTTTTACCAAAATAGGGACAATCGTCCCCGGGTCCTCCGCACCGAGATGCCCAAGGATCCAATGCGCATTATGTCTATCGCGATTATCACTCGATTTAATCGCCTTTTGGAGTTGACTGAGAAGCCGCTTCCTGTCGCCTTGTTTATAGATCCGTTTCAGCGCATCAAGTGCAGCATTTTGGATATCCAAATCATCATCACGGAGTGTTTCAAAAACGAGTCTTTCGAGGTACTTCCGCTGCTCGGCTTGATACGCGAGGAACATCTGTTTGCCGCGCTCCGTAATCGCGGCTTCCTGCCAATCCGTGGTGTTCGGCTCGTAAAATTCCTGTGAGTTGTAGTATCCAAGCAGATAGTGTGCTTCAGCACTATCAATCTGTTGCTGGAGCGCAAGTTTAAATTCTCGGACAGCGCGTTCCTCTTTGCGTCGTTTATCCGATTTAATCAGTTCTTTCCCCTTCGCGAGGTTCTCATTCTGTGTGCCGCACCCAATGGCAAAGAGTGTGAGCGCGAGGGCAATCCAGATTTTTTTCATAGTCGGTTTCTCCTAAAAATCTCGCCAGCGAGGGCAGTGGTTTCGTTGGTTGAGGCACACCCTTAGGCATTAAGAAGTTCCTGTTGCTCGCCACCGGATTCAGTAACTGGATTTTCGTCTTCGACCGTTTCTTCTACGACTTCCTCTTCTTGTTCTTCTGCATCAAGCATTTTCTGCAGAATGACAAGCGGCTTTTCAACGAATCCCCAATCCTTATATCTCTGGATGACATTCGTCTCCGTGGCTGTCAGCTCAATTTCAAGGATTTTCGCACCATTTTCTGCTGCGGCAACCTCGGCAGCTGCCATGAGATGGTCTGCCACACCTAACTGTCGAAAGGGTCCAGACACAGCGAGATTTCCGACTTGCGCTACCTCAGGATCACCGGAGTCCTTGGTCACGGTAATCTGTCCGATCGGGTATCCACTCGATTCCGCAACGAGTCTATGGGTCTGACCCTCAGATTCCAAATCGGCTTTGAGTTCTTCGGTAACCTGTGTGCTGGTCTTTTCAGGGAAACAAAATGTGTGTAAATGTGTCGCATCCCCTTCTGCAGCTGGGCGTATTTTAAGGGCTCCAGCCAAGCCAAAATCTTGATTTGCCATGTTATTCTCCTTTAATCTTTATCAAGGTGCCGGTATCTTCGGGCACCGCGCGTAGCACCTCTTAATAGCCAGCATCTATGCACGTTATTATCTTATCTAACACAATCTGTTCAAATAGATTCGGTTAGAAACCGCACCTATCGAGGGATTGGGTAAGTCGGACCCATTAAAAACGAAACATACTAAGAAGAAACTGTTGTTTCATCTTGTGATTCAAACGCATCAGGATCGTCAAGGGGAACAAGCATCCGCTGGTCGAAAATCTCAACATTTGTTTCATCAAGATTTTCCTGCCCAATTCGCAATTGCCGTTCCGCATCCACAACATCTCTGTTAATCCTGCCGATACATCGGTTGAGTTTCTCAACGAGAGCGGTATGACCACTCATGGCACGACGGATTTGACGGAGCTGATCGACGACGAGTCGGAAGGTTCTGACAAAGTCGCCGGCATCTAAATCGGCATATTTTTCAAGTTGGTCAAAGTCACAACCTCGGCTCCAAGCGAGCATAGCGGTGCAAAGCCGGAGTTCTAACAGCGGTGTAATTTCTGTTAACTCATGCTTGACCTCTAAATGTTGTATGAACGAGATTTCGGCATTGACTGCATAAAGTGCCTCTAACAACCGCTCGTCTTTGAGGGGCTTAAAGTATCCATCTTTACGGGGTTCAGTGATAATCGCTACCATGAGACAGTTAATTTCGTCCTCTGTCAGCTGCTCAAAAAGTCCGCTAAATAGTAATTGGGTTAATTGGAGTTCATATCCGTAAATACAAGCAGCGGTGCTTCCACGCGGCAGAAGGGTCTGTGCTTCAATGTGTCCGAGTTCTTCAAGCACTTTCAAACGGGCAGCTATCTGCTCTTGTGGATGATTCTTAATGGATGTTGTCCTGTTTTTCAGTTTCTGACGCTGCGTCTCTGCCTGGCGAATTGCCCTATATCTTCCACCACACGTGTCGAACTGCTGACATCCGGTACAAAGACTCTCCTCGCGATTTGCTCGAACATGTTTAATTTCTTTGTGAATGATATTCAGTCGCTTCGTGCGTTCCTTTCTCCGCTTTTTTCTTCGCAGCTGCGATTTGACTTGCGACATCTCTGCATATAAACCCTTAATCTTGTCTTCACTCTTCCGCTTCTGGCGATAATGTTTTTCAATTTGGGCACTCCCATCAATACCCTCGTGAATACATTCGGGTTTCGGGAGCGTCTGAAGTTTTTCTGTCTTATCTTCAATCTGTTCGTTGAGTTTAACGACCCGCACCCGGTTTTGATGGTTACTCAAGCTCATCGTGTAAACATCGTAAATGTCATCACCATATTTCTCATAAAGGTTGAGAATACTGGAATAAGAAAGATTGAATTGGCTCTCTATGGATTCGATTTTATCAGAAACAACCCCTCGGATTTCATTAAAATCCGCGTATGCGGGTATAATTTGCGCATAAACATAACCGATAGTATCTATACCCCGCCTGCCTGCGCGCCCTGACATCTGATGATATTCCCGCGCCTTGAGGTGTCGAAATCCGAGTCCATCAAATTTTCTGAGGCTGTCAAAAACCACCGAGCAGGCTGGCATATTGATACCAACAGCGAACGTTTCTGTGGTAAAGAGGAGTTGAATCAAGCCGGAGGTAAATAACCGCTCAACGACCTCTTTCAGCGTCGGTAACATACCGGCGTGATGATAGGCGATACCATAACGCACTAATTTACGGAACTCCGCGATTTTCTTTTCCTCAACGATGTCGAATTGGAGACAGAGTTCATCAAATTGCTTTAAAATCAGGGCGGCCTGTTTTTTATTCAGCAACTGTAACTGCGATCCGAGTGCCAATGATTTCGCGTTTTCTTCACACCCCCTACGACTAAAACAGAAATAGAGGCATGGAAACTGCTTTTCTTCACGGAGATGCGGAATAAGACGTGTCTCAACAAAGCCAGGTGGAAATGCCGGAGGCGGGCTATTTTCAAATAACTCACCTTTTTGTTTCTTGGTATCGTGCTGAGCTCTTTTTCGAAGGGGGGTAATGTGTGCGGGATTCCCAATGCCGTAATCTTTAAAATAGAGGTAATGTTTCAAAGGAACTGGACGTTCTAATTCTTCAACGATCTCAATGTCAATATCCCGCACGCTTTGCATCCACTCTGTGAAAGGCTTAATGTTCGGGATCGTGGCACTCAGACAAACGAATTTAATATGTTGCGGTGCGAAAATGAGACTCTCTTCCCAAACCGTCCCGCGCTCAATGTCGTTAATATAATGGATTTCGTCAAAGATAACGTAAGAGACATCTCGCAACCGTTCAATATCGTCAAAGATCGTATTCCGAAAAATCTCGGTCGTCATCAACAGGACTTGCGCATACGGATTTAGGACCACATCGCCTGTGACAATGCCAATTTTTTCCCCATATTCTGCGTAAAAATCCCGATATTTTTGATTGCTGAGGGCTTTGATCGGGGCGGTGTAGATAACGCGGCGGTTCTCCTGCAGACACTTTTCAACGGCGTATTCAGCAATGACAGTTTTACCAGCACCTGTCGGGGCAGTGACAATCACTGAGGTATCCCGATTAATCGCAGCGATCGCTTCCTCCTGAAACCGATCCAGTTGTAACCCTTTGTAAAGCATTCAAACCTCCCTCGCACTCCAAAGCTCCCCCGCACACTGGACAAACAGTGTGAGGTGTAATGTTAAAAACAATTGTAATAGATGCATTGTTTTTTGTCAAGCGAAATTTTTCTCACATTCGTGGGATTCAACGCTGCCACTGCTTCTACCGTTTCTCCTTGACATCCTCCGCTTTTCATGTTACTATAGATTACGACTTACGCAGTTCCTCTTAAAGTCCCCCTGATAAGGGGCGGGGAAGCCCACACGGGAGACCTCATACCCGGGGAAGTCCATACGGACTTCATACCGTTGATTCTTTAGGGGGTTAATTCGCTAAAATAACGGCTTTTTCAGGCACTTTGCGTAAGTCCTGTTAGAAAGAAAGGCGTTTTTTAGATTTGAAAATATTCTTGTGCAAAATGACACCTGTCTCCTACAAAAAACATGGGAATGGCTTCCAT
Organism: Candidatus Poribacteria bacterium; assembly: GCA_009839745.1. Classification (NCBI taxonomy): domain Bacteria; phylum Candidatus Poribacteria; species Candidatus Poribacteria bacterium. The sequence continues at coordinate 45,218 of VXPE01000011.1, read as the reverse complement.
CTTTAGTCCTATAGGGACGCAATGTTTATAGAAAGCCATTGAAAAGAATAATTGAGCCCTGTAAGAGCGGTATGTTTATAGAAAAAATAGGCGGGCATTGAGACCCGCCTCGGAAGGATGTCTATGATAATTCGACCGCTTTGCCGGTCCGTGCGCATTCGTAGATAGCCATGTTGAGAGCGACAGAACGTCTGCCTTCATAGCCGTCGACTGCCGGTGAGCCACCGTCGTTGATGACTTGGAGCGCATCCTCGATGACGTTATCTGGATACGGCGGAAGTTCGATTTCGGGTTCATCATCATCGACAAACTCCCAAATCTCCGGTCCGAGACCGACAATGCCTTTTTCGCCGTGGACGTGGATCATTGAGACGCTGCTCCCCGGGAAGGTCGTCGTCGTCAGGACGTGTCCGAGCGCGCCGTTTTCAAATTCAAGAATCGCCGAGGTCATGTCCTCGGTTTCACAATTTTCGTGATCGTAGACATCGAAGTGTGCACCGATAACGCGTTTGACGGGACCCATGAACCAGACCATCAAGTCGATGTAATGCACGCCTTGATTCATGATAGAACCGCCACCGTCGAGTTCCCATGTGCCGTGCCAACCGACGTAGTAGCTATCCGGACGTTTCCACTTCATGCGGAGTTCGCAGAGAAGGGGTCTACCGAGAGCACCCGTTGCGAGTGCGTGCTGAATCTGACGGTTATGTGTGCCGTATCGTTCACCGAAGTCGACAAGCAGTTTGACATCGTTGTCTTCACATGTTTTAATAAGGGAGTTGCAATTTTCGACGCTGACATCCATCGGTTTTGTGGTGATGACGTGTTTACCGCGGCGTGCGGCTTCTTCTCCAAATTTACCGTGGAGACCGCTCGGTGTCATAATCATTGCCACGTCAATATCGTCGCGATCGAACATCTCAAGCGCATCGTCGTGGCTTTCGCAGCCGAAGTTCTCTTCAGCCGACTTGCGTCGTTCTTCGACGAGATCCGCCACGGCAACGAGTTCCGCACCGTCTGTGCTGTGAATCATACGGGAGCGGTTCATGCCCATACCTAAACCGACAACACCGAAACGTAGAGTATTAGCCATTAGAAATTCTCCTTTTATAGTTGTCAGTAACGGTTAGAAGATTCCCGTTTTTATGACAATACCCCTGCACTTGGAGGACTCCAAAGATAGGTAAGTTGTTACAAGAATACCTCTTAACTGAAAACTGAGAACTGAAAACTGAGAACCATTATACCATATACACAGACTATGCGTTACAAAAAATTGACGAGATCCACAATCCATTTAGCTCTTATCCTCTTTCTCTTACACCTCGTGCTAACATCTTTATTCGCACAACCCGATTCCTCACAAAATCAAGGGGTCCGTTTCACCGATGTAACTACGGAACTCGGTATTGAATTTCGGCATGTGAACGGTGAGAGTGGCAAGAAATACTTTATTGAACCGATCGGCAGCGGCGTTGCCCTCTTCGATTACGACAATGACGCGGATGTGGATCTCTATTTCGTCAACGGTAGCGATTTACCGGGGATGACCTCGTCTATTCCCCCAACAAACCGTTTCTACCGCAACGAGGGTGGCACTTTCACCGATATAACGGACGAGGCTTCTGTCGGTGATACGGGCTACGGGTTGGGGTGCTGTGTCGGTGATTACAACAACGACGGTTTCACGGATCTCTATGTGACGAACTACGGTCCCAATGTGCTGTATTACAACAATGGAGACGGCACTTTTACGGATGTTACTGCCACTGCGGGTGTCGCCGGCGATCAGTTCAGTAGTGGATGCGCCTTTGTAGACGTTAATGCCGATGGGTATCTGGATCTTTATGTCGTCAACTATGTTCAATTCGACCCAGAGACGAATCCAGAATGCTCTCGGCAAGGGATTCTGACGTATTGCACGCCGGAAGCGCTCCCCGGTGTGGCTGATGTATTCTACCGGAACAACGGTGATGGCACCTTCACGGATGTCTCAGAGTCGGCAGGTGTCAGCACAGCAAATGGAAAGGGGTTGGGCGTTGTCTGCGGCGATGTGGATAACGATGGAGATGTTGATATTTTCGTTGCGAACGATACCACCCCGAATTTTCTCTATCGCAATGAACGGAACGACATGAGGATGATGGAGGACGCGCTTTTCGCAGGTGTTGCGCTCAGCGAGGAGGGACGTGCCTATAGCGGGATGGGCGCGAATCTCGGCGATTTCGATAACGACGGTTATCTCGATATCGTGATTACGAATTTTCAGGATCAGACGAATAGTCTCTATCACAATGCCCAGAGCGGATTCTTTACCGAGATGAGTTTCGCCAAAGGGATCGGTGAGAGGAGTCTCCCCTATTTAGCGTGGGGTGTCGATTTCATCGATGTTAACAATGATGGATGGTTGGATCTGTTTATTGCCAATGGTCACCTTGATGACAATATCGCCGAGATCGATCCGATTGGCACGTATGCACAGCCGAATCAACTTTTCCTGAACAATCGGGGTATCCGTTTTTCCGAAAATCCTGATGCGGCGATCGCACAGAAAAAAGTCAGTCGAGGGGCTGCCTTCGGTGATATAGATAACGACGGCGATGTTGATATCGTTGTTTCCAACCTCAAAGACGCTCCGACCGTTTTACGGAACGACGGTGACAACACGTCGCGATGGTTGGCGGTCAAGCTCATCGGGACCCGTTGCAACCGAGATGCAATTGGGGCACGAGTGACCGTTGTTTCTGGGGGATTGACACAGATGCGTGAGGTCAAAAGCGGTTCGGGCTACCTCAGTCAGAACGACCTCCGTTTACATTTCGGATTAGCGGATGCAACGCGGGTTGATACGCTAACGGTGCGGTGGCTCTGTGGCAGCGTCCAAACCTTACAGAACGTTGAAACGAATCAAGTACTTATTATCTATGAGGATTAGCGCGAAACATTTTTGTTTCTTTTTTTATCTTTTTTTGATATACTATCTAAACTAATGTTCAGGTGAGCTGCTATGAACAGAAAATCTCTCTGTTTGTACTGCTCTTCCCCCCGTCGTAATTGGCGGCTAGCGGTGATTGGGGAATGCTATGAATTGCTATTTTAAAAATCTGTCAGAAGGGGAAAAATAATGCGACAAGAGATGATCCCTTTGGAAATTCCTGTAAAAGATTACTTTTTAGACAAACTCAAAAGTAAGGGTAAATTTAAATATACGCGCTATAATGGGTTACCCTTGCGTTATGCAGGTGGAAAAAGCTTGGGTGTTGGGCATATTATTGAACATATACCTGATGGACTTGATAAACTTATGTCTCCGTTTATGGGTGGAGGTTCTATAGAAATTGCCTGTGCGAAAGAACTCGGTATACAGGTTCGTGGATATGATGTCTTTGATATTCTTGTGAACTATTGGCAGGTACAACTTTCATCTAATCATGAACTTGCTGATAGGCTTGCAGCATGGCAGCCAACGAAGGAGCAGTATGCAGAGATTAAAACCCAACTCAAGGCACACTGGACCCAGGAGTCCCTCATTTCAGATCCACTAGAGTTGGCTGCACACTATTGGTTTAATCATAATCTTTCCTATGGTCCCGGTTTTCTCGGTTGGATGTCCAAGATTTATGAGTCCCCGGAGAGATACGTCCGCTCTGTAGACAAAGTGCGTTATTTTGAATGTCCTTCACTTTCTGTTGAACATGGGAGTTTTGAAGAAACAATTCCTATGCATCAAGGGGAGTTCCTTTATTGTGATCCTCCTTACTATCTTGATGAAGGTAAAATGTTTCGGGGTATCTATCCACAACGGAATTTCCCTGTGCATCATAAAGGTTTCGATCATGCGTTGCTACGCGACCTGCTTCATGCACACAAGGGCGGTTTTGTGCTTTCCTATAACGACTGCGCAACTATCCGGGAATGGTATACAGATTTTCAGGTAATTGAAGTTCAATGGCAGTATACATTGGGGCAAGGCGAAACCCGGATTGGTAAAAACCGAATAGAGAATGGCACTGATCATGTCAAACAATCGCATGAACTTTTAATCGTGAAGGAGAGATAATGTTAAAAAGGGCTATGACATCGACGGCAGCATCTTACAAAAAAAGAACTGGACATATTAATGAGCAACACTTCGCTTATCTTATTGATGGTGATGTCGTTGGTGATCGAACAGACAAAACAGATGTGATTGACCAGTCAGATAATACTTACTCTGTCAAAGGAGGTGAATGGTGGCAGATTTTCCTATATGGTAGAGAGCGTTTTGTAACCAACACGGAATTTCGGGAAATAGGAAATCTTGCAGATCTATTCATTGATTGTATAGACGCGTTTCCAGAAAATCGAAATGATTATTTCGAGGACAAAATCTATTTCAAAAAACGTCTTCAAGAGCCAATGCGCCAATTGAAAGACGAAATATGTAGACCGACTATTTTTCCACAACTGCTATCAAAAGCGATTTTCAATGGAAATGAAGTGGGTTTTCTTTCTATTTTGTCCAAAGATCTGTCCCGTCAAGATGTTCCCTTAGACCAAAAGCATTTCCATTTATTTTCTGCTGAAGATGTTGTGAGACTTTTATCAATGAAGCTGCAGATTGAGAATTCAAGGGCGCGTGGACGTGGACAAATGGATGCTCAAAAAGTAATTTTCCGCTATAGCAATAAAAATGTCGGGGAAATTGAGATCCGGACAGACTCCAACGTTCATTATAAGCAAGCTAAGTGGCGTTTCAATTCTCCTGCGATTCTTAGTCTTCTTCAAAGCAACTTTGCAGTAATCTTTGTAGAAAATCGTCAGACTTCGGTGTATGGTAGTGCCATAGAATACCTATAGTGTTTCTGCATTACGAATTCTTTAGATTTGTGGGCAATAGGAAGCGATAAATGGACTGGAGACTGGTAAATGCAAATGGATGTGTTGGAAGAACTTAAAGCGCGTGACGAACGTATTGAACGATTGGAACGCGCACTGTTGTTAGTGCTGAGTTTAAACGTTGGGAATCATCTCGACAAGTCTTCTCAGAACTGTTTTAGCCACGTTCCATCTTTCGCAGTGGAGCAGATGGAAACCCTTGTTGCGGAGTCGGGGGACACGGAGAAGGTCATCGAAGCGTTGCTTGATACCACTGAAAAACGGTATCGTGTTCAACTCGATGCATTGGGTCGCTAACCTTATGGGACCCCGTTACTTATCCGCAAGGTAAATTAGGAAGATGGAATAGCGTAGTCATCAGGATTGTCCTTTCGCCAGTTCGGGAGGTAACCTTCTTTGTGTCCAAACCCATAGGAAGGACCGATTTGGTTCACACTCGACCAGGGCCACGCTTGCCCACCGATGACCCGAAATTCATCGCTTTTGCCGCAGAGCCAGTAGAATATGTGTGCCACGTATCTCGCCACGCCGTGTCCACCGTATTCGGCAGTCTGGGGATCAAATTCTGATTCTTCCTTCCAGTCCCGTGTCGGTGGGACCGTCCGCCAATAACTGTATTTCAACATGTGGCGCAGCCCTTCCGCTGTGGATTCACCGCGACGATGGAGGATGCTTTGCGAGTGGATAACAAACGAACCCGCCGGTCCCTCGCTTGAAACCCCTTTCTCGGCTATATCTCGACTTGTGGAACGGATATGTGAACCCGGCAGAATCTCTGTCGGACCCAATTCCATCGGTGTATCCTGCGGGAAGTAAAAGACCTCCACAAAGTTGGTTTCAGGACCAAAGACGTGATCGGCATCGTGGTGCCATCCCTGTGCGGGCATCGGACACTTAACACGATGGTTGCTGACTAACACAGGTAACCCAACGTCCTTACCGAGCAATGAACGCAATGCGCCGGCGAGTTCACGGTTTAGCAGGACATGTTCAATATACCAGTCCTCAAGCAGAATCGAGCTGGGTTCATGTGTATCCCGCATCCGTTCTAAATCGGCGTGTGTCATCCCCTCGGGCATGAAACACGGATTTATCGGCAAATCGCCGTTGAGATAATCGCACGTGCGCTGATTAATCTCATCAGGAACGACCCCTTGGAGTTGCAGGTAGCCATCCCGACAGTACTGTAGCACCTGTGTATCGGTAAGCGTCGGTTCACAATCAAAGGTTCGGTTTACTGCGTCGTATTTCATCTTTGATTCCCTCACACTTCTTATTTTTCCATCCTGAAGACACCAATTCTGAATCCGTATCTCTTGTAAAAGGCGACGGCATCCTCGTTATGGGCAAGTACATCCAATCTGACCTTCTTATCCGTCCATACGTTCTCGTATAACCAATCCAGCAACTGCGTCGCGATCCCTTTGCGTCGGTGCGCTCTGTCCACGTACAATTGCCGCATATAGTAATGTCTACCATCATTCCTGTATAAGCAGTAGACGACAATACCTGCGTTCTGCTTCGCCACATAACAAATGTAATCAGTTGCCAACCACGTTTTCATCCGCTGGGTGAGTTCGGCGATGTTCATCGGATTCGGGTGTCGCTCGTCCTCAATAAGGTGCTGGTTCAGTTCAGCAAGCCTTTCGGCATCGGTAAGTTCTGCTCTAACGATTTCCATTGCGATTCGCCTGATTACGTTAACGTCACGGTATCCTGTTTAACAAGATCCTTTTCTTCCCACTCGGGTCCATAAGCCGCCAATTCTTTCGTCTCGGGCGAGAGCCTCTCCATCACTTCAGGTGGGAAGACTTCCCGGATCCCACGCTCGTCTTGAAAGAACTGCGTCTTGTATCGCAGAATCAGGAATCTCCGATCGCGATCCGTCGGTTTCCACACCAGCACGCCGTGGGTCAACAGTTCAGTGATAATCACAACATCTCCGGCTTTCGGTGTCACATTAACGAGCGCGGGGTGAAGTGGCATATCTGGGGTGTCAGGGTTAGGGAAAAACAGATTCTCAGGACGTTCAAACTCGCTTTTGTGAGAACCCGGTAGGACGATCAAACCCCCGTCACCCGGATAGACATCCGTGAAGTAGAAGAAACACACAATGTCATTCGTGAAGATCTGATCGTTTCTGACACCGTAGCGTCGAGTCCAGCGGAAATCTTCACCGCCACAGTGCAATGGTGTCATCTCCTGTCGCTCGTGCGTATTTACAACAAGCGATCCACGATTGAAACGGGGTTTGTTCCACGTCAATTCTTTGATGATGGGCCAGGTAGCCGGATGTAGTGTGAGTGCCTCAAGCGATTTATCGGAGGAGAACCCATTGGAGAACCCTTCACCGCCGCGACTGATGCCGGGTGGCAATTCATCTGGCGATGCTTGCACAAGTCGTTCGATAGCTGCCTGTGCGTTGCTAAGTTCTTCTGGCATCAGGACGTTCTTTAAATGTAGGTAGCCACGTAGGTCAAAGAGGTATTTCTGTTTCGGTGTCATGTTCTTTCCTCAAGCGGGTAGCGGTATCGTTTTCTTGCGAAACATCATATAAAGAATTGCTTTAAATTTCAAGATAATTTATAATAGCCGTGTAAGTGAAATGGCATGCGGTACTGTAATGCTTTAGTGGAGGGATTCAGAGTGGAAAATCAAACGGTTCTCAGCAAAGCATTTATCAAGCAGACCCTGCTGGATAATCGACAGACCCTGCGGAAATACGGGGTCAAACGGATCGGCTTGTTTGGGTCTTACGTCCGCGGCACAGCAACCGTCGCAAGCGACATTGATTTCCTCGTTGAACTGGAGAGGTTGACTTTTCGGGACTACATGGGATTGGCTCTATTTCTTGAAGACCTGTTTCAGAAAGATGTTGACCTGGTTACCCCTACCTCCATCAAACCGGGTTTCAAACCTTATATTGAAAAAGAGATAGAGTATGTCACGGAACTATGATTTATACCTCCAAGACATAGTGACGGCAGCTGACCGTATTGCATCCTATGTTGAAGGCATTACTCGCGGTGGGTTTGAGACAGACCAGATGCGGATTGACGCGGTTATCCGAAACCTTCAGAGCATCGGTGAAGCAGTCAAGAAGATCCCTGATTCAACTCAGGAAGAGTATCCAAGTATTCCATGGCAGGAAATTGCAGGGTTAAGGAACAGAGTAACCCACGTATATTTTGATGTGGATATTAACATTATCTGGGATGTAGTGCAATTTGAACTTCCTATACTGAAAACACAAATTCAACAACTCCTCAAGGAAAGAAGCGAATGATACCGCGCTGTCCAAAATCGGATAGAGCGAATATTTGACAATGTTTCCTAACGTGTTAGAATATTCAATTAATTTTGATGGTAAGCATATCTGCACTAAACAGGAGGATGCTATGTTTAACTGGACAATTCGGTCTATCTATAAACCTTTAACATTGGTTGTGATGTTCGTAGTTGGCTTGATGCTGCTTGCTCATATCGGAGATGCCGCACCCAAACCCGAAGTTTGGTTTTCTTTCAAGGGAAGAAAGGCAGGGGTCGTTGAAGATGCCAGTGGAAACGGAAATGACGGTAGGATTGAGGGTAATGCAAAGCGTGTTAAAAGTAAAGACGGTCCTTACGGGATGGGCATCGAACTCAGCAAAGCCTTGGACCAGTTCATTGAATTCGATTACGAGATGACCGATCCCGGCACCGTTTTATTCTGGTTTAAGCCGCATTGGAATGGTGGAGACGCTGGGACCTTTAGAATATTCGATGCCAACAACGCAGTCGTCTTCTTCTCGATTGGAAAAGGTGCCGTCATCGGAGAACGGGAAAACGAGTTCCACTTCGCGGTAGAGGATGCACCCGATACAGACTATTATCTCGCCGCGCAGGCCGAGGATGTTGTGAAAAAAGATACGTGGATGCACGTCGCCGCAACGTGGGATTTCGGCGGCAGTGCTTACTTCTACCTTGATGGCGAGGAAGTCGCTACAGCGAAGGGGTTCGCAGGATTTCCCGCATTTCATGAATCCCCAAGAATCGGCGGAAATAACAAGTTTAAGTACAGAGCCACCACGGCAGGGGCTCACGGTGTTATTGACGAATTCGCTATCTACAGCGAAGTCTTATCACAAAAGGACATCCAGAGGGAAATGGAAATGCTCGTTTCCGATGTGAAGCCTGAAGGGAAAATCGCTATGACGTGGGGACGGCTCAAAAGCGAGTAATTCATTATAAAAACGTGATGACTAATGTGTCGTAATAGTGTGAGGGGCGTTTTCTCTTCACAGTCCAAACTTTTGAAGATGGCTGAAACGCCCCTAATAATATTTCGGAGAACTGGAAGTTAAATAGTCCTATAAGATTTGATAAAGAAATTGCTTTAAATCTCAAGATAGTTTACAATATTTAACACAATCGAGTCGAAGTGGTCCTAAAGGAGTTATGTAAGCGAATAAGAGAAAAAATTAAAGAGCAGGTATAAAAATGGAATCTATCGTTGTTGAGAAACTCAAGCAGCTTCCACCTGAATATCATAAAGAAGTAATCCATTCCAAAACGAAAAAAGAAACCTAAATTAGATTGGATCGGTGGTTTGGAGGAATATCGTGACCAGTATACAGCACTTGAACTTCAAAAGAAAACAATGGAATGGAGAGATTAGTGTATCTTGTAGATACTAACCTACTCATAATCCCCCAACGCATCCCGAAGTCGTTCCAATTCCGTTTTCAATTCCACCACAACCTCGTTATACGCCGGATCTCCGTAAACATTGTGCATTTCATGCGGATCCTTCTCCAGATCGAACAATTCCCACTCTGGCGGTGTAGAACGGTCGATTGCACCGCCTGCTCCCAACGCCTCACCGTAATAGTAGATGAGTTTATACCGTTCCGTCCGCACGCCGTAGTGCGCGGGGATGTTGAAGTGCGCCAGGTGCATCCAATACCGGTAATACATGGATGTTCGCCAATCCGCTGGCATTTCACCTTCCAACGACGTTCGGAGACTCCGGCCCTGCATATCGTCGGGAATTCCTATGCCTGCGTAGTCGAGTAACGTCGGCGCGAAATCGACGTTCAGTGTAATTTGTTCGCTCACACCCGACGCTTGGATCTCGTGTGGATACCGGACGAGCAACGGAATCCGTATGGATTCCTCATACATGAACCGTTTGTCATACCAACCGTGGTCGCCTAAAAAGAATCCGTGATCTGCAGAATAGATGACAATCGTATCATCCGCAAGACCTTCCGCGTCCAGATAATCGAGCAAGCGTCCGACATTCTCGTCGATGGCATGGGCGCACCGCAGATAGTTCTGCATGTAGCACTGATAGTTCCATCGTTTCAAAGCATCACCCGTCAGACCTTCAGGTGTCGGTTCCGGCAGATGGTTTTTCCGTTGCATGATGTCTACTTTTGCCGTATTCATTGCGGCGGCTGCCGCTCGGTTTTCATAATCATCGTTGAAAGTTGGTGGCTCAGGGATTTCTTCCGTGTAGAGATGCCGATGCTTCGGATTCGGAAAGAAGGGATCGTGCGTCGCTTTGTAGGTCGTCATAAGAAAAAACGGTTGATCTGCCTCTCTGCCCTGTAGCCAATTCAGCGAGTTGTCCGTCACGATGTCCGCGGAGTATCCATTGAATTTTTTCGGTTCCCCCATCTCAATCATTTCAGGATTGATGTGTGCCCCTTGGACAGGAAACACGTTCCAGTAATCGAATCCGTGCGGATCACTGACACCCCCGTGTCCGAGATGCCACTTCCCGACAATCGCAGTCTGATACCCGGCTTCATGCAGCATCTGTGCGACTGTCTGTTCCTGTGTGTGATCGATGGTATCCGCGAGGGTTTTGATGTCGGTTTGATGGCTGTATTTTCCCGTAAGAATGGAGCCACGTGCAGGTGTGCAGATTGCGTTCGTGCAGAAACAGTTGTTGAATCGCATGCCGCCGTTGCCGATTCGGTCGATATTCGGGGTGTGATTCATCTCGCTGCCATAACAACTGATCGCCGGTGCCGCATGGTCGTCGGACACGATGAGGAGTATATTCGGTTTATGTGTAGTTGGCATGGCTTATTCCCAGGGTTTCAGGATAATCTTTGAGCTTTCTTGAGATGCGGAGGTTTCAAATGCCTTCTGGATCTCACGCATCGGGAAGATATTGCTGATAAGCAGGTCGAGGAGGGGTGAGCCTTCGATGACCTTCATCAAGCCGGGAAATTGATTGAGGTTATAATGCCATGCCCCCATGAGACGCAACCCTTTACCGATGAGATCTGGGCTCACGTGGAGGATGGTGTCGTTTGTGCCGCTCTGTCCGACGAATGCAATCGTGCCACGCCGCCGCGTTGTATCGATACAGAGTCTGTGCGCGTGCACGTTCCCTGAGCAGTCGAGCGCAAAATCCACACCGCGTCCATCCGTAGTGAGATCACGAATCTGGTCTACGGCATCTTCATCGGTCGGGTTGATGACTGCTTCGACGCCCATCTGCTTTGCGCGTTCGGCGCGCCACGGGATCAGTTCCGCCGCAATGACTTTTGCCCCGCGAAACCGGGCGTTGGCAATCGCACCAAAACCGACAGGACCGATACCGGTAATCAGCACAGTGTGTGTCGCGTTAACGCCCATTTCATCAAAAGCGCGATACGACGGACCCAAGGCACAACACGCAAGGGAGGCGTGTTCGTAGGAGACATCGTCTGGAATCTTCGGGAGCAACCAAGACGGTTTGAGGATGTATTGTGCCATCGTCGCACTCCCGTGACGGGTGCCGACGAATTCCTCGAAATTGTAGTTGTTTTCGCAGTGGATGTAGTCCCCATCGGTGCAGAGTGCGCACTTCCCGCAGGGGTATTGCGGCATGACCACCACGCGGTCACCAATCTCCACTTTTCCGGGCTGAGCCATGTCAACGACTTCGCCTGCGGCTTCGTGTCCAAGCCCGTCGGTTTTGTATCCATGCTCGAAAGCGTGGTATTCGGTACACATCGGCGAAGCGTGGATTTTTACAACGACCCAATCCTCTTTCGGTATCGGATCTGGTACTTCGACGACTCCTGCTTGATGTTCACCTAAAACTGCTGCTACTTTCATAGTCGCTCCTTCTATTTTTCACTAAATATATAAGAATATTTCGATTAATCCTCGATCCATTTTAGCATAAATCAATCTATAAATCAAATTGCGGACTGTTGGGAGTGTGTAAAGTTTTTGTTATTTCTGTAACCCCGTAGGGGTGACATCTCTATAGAAATCTCTTGACAAAATTGACGAAAACCTGTTTAATAATAGAGGCATGTCCAAACCATCACAGCAAGTATTGACTTGCAGGTCCCATCAGAAGTGCCGTGTTTGCGGCATGTTGGGATTTAATCTTTAATAAAAGGGAAATCAAATGAAAATAGAACAACGACTTGAGGAATTAGGTGTAGAATTACCAGAACCCGCGGTCCCCGTAGCGAATTATGTCACGACGGTGCAGACCGGCAATCTCGTCTTTACATCAGGACACGGTCCCGGAACAGGCGAAGGTCCAATCTATAAAAGCCAACTCGGCACTGATGCGACGATCGAGGAAGGCTACGCTTCGGCACGTCAAGTGGCAATTTGCTTGTTAAGCACCCTCAAACACGCACTCGGTGATTTAGACAGAATCAAGCGTGTCGTCAAGGTGATTGGGTTCGTCAATTCGGCACCCGACTTCACCGATCAACCCGCGGTTGTCAACGGCGCATCCGACTTTTTGGTTGAGGTGTTCGGCGACAAAGGTAGACATGCACGCTCCGCAGTCGGTATGGTGCAATTGCCCGGCGGGATTCCCGTTGAAATTGAGATGGTTATCGAAATTGAGGATTAATCTCTTGAGGAAACTTAAAATCGGTATGATGCGTCACCAAAGCGCAGCCCGAAACGAAGTGGAGGGCGACTCGGGAGAGGAAGGCTTCAAGCATGGAACCACGCTTATTACTCCGCAAGGAAAGTTAAAAAATGGCAGTCCAAATTATTAAGCCTCGGATACGCGGGTTTATTTGCACCAATGCACATCCGGCAGGTTGTCATGCGAATGTCCTTAATCAGATTGATGAGATTAAACAGGGCATTCCCTACAAAGCAACAGATATGAACGCACTCGTCATCGGGGCATCAACAGGTTACGGGCTCGCCTCTCGGATCGCTCTGACCTGGGCTTACGGTGCGAAGACGCTTGGACTTCTTTATGAACGTCCCGCTGATAGCAGACGCACTGCAACGGCAGGTTACTATAACACGGCTGCTTTCCATCGACAGGCGACAGCGGATGGGTTTTTCGCTGATAGCCTCAACGGGGATGCGTTTTCCGATGAGATGAAGGCGGAGGCAATTAACCGACTCAAGGCGAATTTCGGCAAAATAGATATGCTCGTCTACAGTATCGCCGCACCCCGACGCATACATCCAAAAACCGGTGCCTCACATCAATCACAACTGAAACCGATCGGTGAGCCATATACAGGGAAAACGATTGATCTGAATCGAGAAACCATCGTTCCTGTTACCATTGATCCCGCAACTGAACAGGAGATTACGGATACAGTTGCTGTGATGGGGGGTGAAGATTTAGAGATGTGGATTGACGCATTGGCGGAAGCGGAGTTGCTCGCGCCAGAAGTCACAGTTGTTGCCTATACCTATATCGGGAGCACCTTAACGTGGCCCATTTACTGGGATGGGACCATCGGTAGAGCAAAGGACGACCTCAAGACGCGTGTTGACGCACTTGACAAGCGACTCGCAAATCAACTCGGTGGTAATGCCTATATCTCGGTGAACAAAGCCGTCGTTACACAAGCGTCCGCAGCAATCCCTGTCGTGCCGCTCTATGTCAGTATCCTCTATGACATTATGAATGCCAAGGGCATCAATGAGGCACCAATTGGGCAGATGCGACGGCTCTTCTCGGAGCATCTCGGACCTGGACTACAACCACACCTCGACAACGAACGCTATATTCGCCTCGATGACCGTGAGTTACAACCTGAGGTGACAAACGCAGTGACGGAGCGTTGGGAGCAAATCGATACCGACAATTTCCATGAACTCTCCGATTACGCAGACTTCAGGCGACGCTTCCGAAACCTGTTCGGGTTTGAAGTTGAAGGCGTAGACTACGATGAGGCGGTGGAGACGGAATTGGTGTTTTAACCCAAGTGTAGTTGAAAATGCAATTTACAATCAATAAGGAGAAACTTATGACGCAACCGATTCAGGTTACAGTCTGGAATGAATTTAGACACGAAAAAACGAACGAGTTCATTCGCGGTATCTATCCGAATGGTATCCATGCCGCTATTGCCGATGGACTCGACAAAACTGGCGGTTTTAAGGTTCGGAGCGCAACTTTAGATGAACCCGAACACGGATTAACCGACGATGTCCTCTCAAACACCGATGTTCTCATCTGGTGGGGACACGCGGCGCACGGTGCAGTTGAAGATGATATCGCCGCTAAAGTTCGCGCCCGTGTGTTAGAAGGTATGGGACTGATTGTGCTGCACTCGGCGCACTATTCTAAACCCTTTACGGGTTTGATGGGCACGTCGTGTAGTCTCAAATGGCGTGAGGCAGGCGAGAAGGAACGTCTCTGGGTCATTGAGCACGGACACCCAATCGTTGAAGGCTTAGGCGAATACTTTGAAATTGAGCACGCCGAGATGTATGGCGAGCCGTTTGATATTCCTGAACCCGATACCCTTATTTTCGTCAGCTGGTTCCCCGGCGGTGAAGTCTTCCGAAGTGGATGTTGTTATTATCGGGGCAGAGGGAAGATCTTCTATTTCCGTCCCGGTCATGAGACGTATCCCATCTTTTACGATGAGAACGTTCGACACGTTATTGCGAATGCCTCTCGATGGGCAGCGCCCGGCAACGCACCGACCCCTGTCTTTGGCAACGCGCAACCCTTAGAACCCTTAGAAGAAGAATAAGCGTATAAGTTAACAGTGAGCGGACTTCTCTCGAAGTCCGCTTGTTGTTATTGGGAACTGTTTATGCAAACAGAAGAGACACAAACGACTGAACCTGTTGACATCCCACCCGTCACCGGTCCTTATGCCGAGCCGTGGTCCCTGAAAAAGATTATAGCGCTTGCATCGGTGTTTGGACCCGCTGCGATTGTTGCCTCGGTGAGTATCGGGGCAGGCGAGACGATTGTTGTCGTTCGGGCAGGGGCGTGGGCAGGTTATAACTTGCTCTGGCTTGTCCTGCTCAGCTGCGTCGTGAAAGGTATTTTTGTCACCTATCTGCTCGGTCGCTACACAGCGGTGAGCGGTGAATACATCGGGCAGCGGCTCGCCAAGCTGCCTGGACCGCGGGGCTGGCTCCTCCTTGTGATTGTCCTCTTTGAGATGGTAGGTGCGCCATTAGCGTGGGTGCCGATTGCCAAACCGTGTGGGGCACTGCTCCATTTTTTGTTCAAAGATACACTGTCTTCAGGTATCTCGCAACTCGTTTGGGAAAACCTAATCACATCCTGCTTTATCACTCTTGCACTCCTTTTTGGTTTACGTATCTCCTTTGAGAGGCTTGAAAAACAGCAACTCATTATCTGCCTCATTCTTGTTGTCGGAACGATTATTGGCACGCTCATGGTGCGTCCCGACTTTGGTAAGGCACTCGTTGGGAGTCTCCGTTTTGGACATTTACCTGAATTCCCTGAATGGGCACCCAAAGACGCGGTTGAAAACCCGTTATTGACAATGGCGACTGCGTTTGGTTACGTCGGTGGTTCTGTAATGGGATACGTTGTTTACGCAAATTGGGTGAGCATGCACCGGTGGGGGATGACATCACATCGGAACATTGACGCGATCCGTCAGCGTGCCGCCACTCGTGATAGAATTGATTACCTCCCTGAACACCCTGAGCAGGTCAGTCAACTCCGAAAAATCCTTGCCCCGCTCCGATGGGATGTCGGTATGGGTGCGATAGTGTTGTTTATCGTGACAGGCGCGTTCATGATCTCAGGTGCGGCTGTCCTGTATGGAATGCAAAGCACTTTTGAAGGGTGGAGTCTGCTTACCGAACAGGCGAGTGTCTGGAAAAATATTCATGCTTCACTCGTATGGGTGTACTACATCTGTATCATCGTCGCGCTGTGGGGAACGCTGCAGGCACTTCCTGAGATTTACGCACGGGTGATGCAAGAGTTCTTCCAAGCGATCTGGCCCCATCGCGAATGGAACTACGATACACTCCGTAGATGGATTTGTGTCTATATTTTCCTAACGACAATGGTGCTCATTTGGTTGAACATCCCGTTCGATATCTTGACACAGATCGCAGGTTTTATTTTGGCGAATTTTTCGATCGCGTTGATGATGATCGCAGCACTCTATCTCAACGCCAAGCTACCCACTGCTTATCGGACGCGCCCGTTCATGTTCATCGGTGCCTTGATTTCCGCAGCCGTGCTTGTTACATTTGCCGGAATCAGCGGTTGGGGATTGTTCGCCAAACTGTTCGTTAGCAATTGAGGTTTTTAATTTATGGATGCCTCGCGCGCGAGTTCTTGGTATCCTACACAACCCGTAGTCCGTAACGAAGTGGAGGACGGATGTATCGGAAGGCACGTAAGTGCCTAAACATACGTTGTTTCTCCGCAAGGTAAAATTAAAAAAGGAGATGAGATTATGGCAGGCATCAAAGATGAGCTCAAGAAATTGCAACAGAACGGCTTCGTTTTGATAGAGGGGGCGTTGTCGCCAGATGAGACAGAGAATATCCGTCAGCGGATTAACTATGCCCGTGAGAAAGGGTGGGAGGAAGGTCTAAACGCTGTCGGGAACATGTGGTTTGATACCTTGCTCGATCGCGAACCCGATACGTACCAACCGCTCGTTGGGCATCCGAGTGTCCGCCCCTATCTTGAGGGGTTAATGGGCAAACAGTGCCAACTTCGGAGCCTACGGGCACACATCAATCCGGGTCCGTATCTCCAAGAGTGGCACATGGATTTTTATGGCTATTGGCAGGAACAGCGATATGTTCAAGAACATCCGTTTGCAATGGCACCCGTCGGGATTAACACCACCTACTACTTCCAAGACAACGATCCGGGTGAGGGACACCTCAAGTTTATCAAAGGCGGTCATCTAACAGAACCACCGCACCTCTATCCGATAGATCGTCCTAAATTCGAGGAATGGTGTGAGGCACAAGAACACGTTATCCTGTATCCGAAAGCAGGGGATTGTGTCGTGTTTATCAACCATATCCCGCATCAGGGTGCCAAAGAACGGGACGATATGGAGCGGAGCAATGTTGTGTGTCATTATCAGGTAACACCGATGTACGAAGGTGTTTGGCATGTCTCTCGTCCGCGCGGATATCAAGGAACATTTCCGTTTGCTTAGAACCTATCTTATCAGTAAATGTCCTACAAGTCCCCCTGATAAGGGGGATTTAGGGGGTTTCTCCTATGAGAAATGCTATTGGACAATACGCTGAAACTATTTATGGGATGCACTGTAGAGATATATGTGAGTGTTTCACGGGCGGGTGTTCTTGGCATCCGCCCGTATCGTTTCATGACTTAACCTTATAAAACTGGAGGATACTCATGCGTAACTTACAGACCAAAACCCCGTATGTGAAGAGGGTATGCTTGTGTGTTGTGTGTCTGGTGGTGAGTTTACAAAGTATCGGCACAGCCGCGGAACTTGAGGGGTTGGTCGTCTATTTCGCTTTTGAAGAGGGGGCTGGTAAAGCCGTGGCGGATCTCTCGGGTAACGGACAGGATGGAAAATTAGAGGGGGATACGTCGTGGACGGATGGGAAATTCGGGAAAGCGGTGAATTTCGGCGGAAAAGATGGAATCGTTAGCGTAGAGCATTCCGATGCCTTTGAATTTACCGATGGAATTACGATTGTCGCTTGGATTCTGCCCACTTTGAAGGCGGGACCCGGCACATGGCAACTCATAGCAGCGAAGGGACCTGACGTGCAGGAATTTTTCGAGGTGCTGCTCCATCCCGACGGTTTTATATGGATGGGATGGAAGTTGACGGGTGGACGCGTTGTGCCGGCACAAAGCCCCCGCGATGTCGTTAAAGACAAATGGCAACACGTCGCTGTTTCATTTCAGAGTGGTGAGTGGTGGACTGTCTATCTCGATGGCGAGGTCCTGATAGATTATCCGAAGAATGGGAATGAACTGGTGCCGATTGATGCCCCGCTCTTACTCGGTAGGGAGGATCCGCCCGCCCTCAATCGCTACTATAACGGCGTTATTGATGAGTTTGCACTCTTTAACCGTGGGCTTTCACAGGATGAGGTTAAAGAAATTCAGGGGAGTAGTATCCAAGAGATTTTGGCTGTTGAACCCGATGAAAAATTATCGACGACATGGGGGGTTCTTAAAGGAAGATATGCGGGCGGTAGTAAGTCAAATTGACATATAGAACCACAACCCTTTTAAGACTGTGCCAATTTGGCAGACAACCCGCGGGAATTTCCCTTATTTCCATCAATTACCATTGGCATAAATATTGCATACTATGTTGTAGCAGAAACTGTTGGTTTGTGCCAGTTCCAAGAACGCTAACCGGAATTCACCATAGTTTGTGCTTAATTCTGAAATCTATCATATTTATGCAAAGGAGAAATCGAAGATGAGCAAAGTCATTGGAATTGATTTAGGGACAACAAATTCATGTGTGGCTGTTTTAGAGAGCGGTGATACCAAGGTGATTGAAAACACCGAAGGAAACCGAACGACTCCCTCGATTGTTGGTTTCACCAGTGACGGTGAACGTCCCGTCGGACAGGTCGCAAAAAGACAAGCCATCACGAACCCACAAAATACAATCTTTTCGATTAAAAGGTTCATGGGACGGAAATATAACGAGATTGGGGACGATGCCAATCGTGTATCCTATGAATTAAAAGCAGGTAAAGATGGCGATGTCGCTGTAAATATTGAGAGCAAGGATTACTCGCCGCCTGAAATCTCCGCTATGGTTTTGCGGAAAATGAAGGAAACCGCCGAGGCATACCTTGGAGAGGAGGTCACGAAAGCGGTTATTACCGTTCCTGCCTACTTCAACGACTCCCAACGTCAGGCGACAGCCGATGCAGGGAAGATCGCGGGGTTAGAGGTCGAGCGGATTATCAACGAACCGACCGCCGCATCTCTCGCTTACGGGTTGCAAAATGAAGGCGATAAAAAGATCGCAGTCTATGATCTCGGGGGCGGCACGTTTGACATCTCTATCTTGGAAATCGGAGATGGCGTTTTTGAGGTGAAAAGTACCAATGGTGATACACACCTCGGGGGTGATGACTTTGATCAGACGGTTATTGACTGGATGGCGCAAGAATTCCTCAGTAGCCAAGGCATCGACCTTCGCAACGATCCGATGGCACTGCAACGCCTGAAAGAAGCCGCAGAAACAGCAAAGTGTGAGCTTTCCAGCACGCAACAGACTGAGATTAACCTGCCTTTTATTACCAGTGATGCCAGCGGACCGAAGCACCTTAACTTGACGCTCACTCGCCCAAAACTGGAGCAAATTACAGATAGCCTCGTCCAACGGTCGCTCGATCCTTGTCGACAGGCTCTGGCGGACGCTGAAATGCAACCCGCCGATATCGATGAGGTTATCCTCGTCGGTGGACAAACGCGCATGCCTAAGGTTCAAGAAGCCGTCCAACAACTCTTCGGCAAAGAACCCCACAAAGGGGTCAATCCAGATGAAGTCGTCGCGATTGGTGCCGCAATCCAAGGCGGTGTGCTCGCTGGGGATGAAGAAGTCAAAGATATTCTTTTGTTGGATGTCACGCCGCTCTCACTTGGGATTGAGACACTCGGTGGCATGTTCACACGGTTGATTGACCGGAACACAACAATTCCTACGAAGAAATCGAATGTCTTCACGACGGCTGAGAACAATCAGACCTCGGTCGATGTGCATGTCCTCCAAGGTGAACGGGAACAGGCGGTTTACAACAAAACCATCGGACGCTTCCGTTTGAGCGAGTTGCCACCAGCTCCCAGAGGTATTCCACAGATTGAAGTGACGTTTGATATTGACGCAAACGGCATCCTCAACGTGTCTGCTAAGGATACTGCAACCGGTAAGGAGCAAAAGATTACCATTACCGCATCCTCTGGGCTTACCGATGCCGAGATTGATCAGATGGTAAAAGATGCAGAGACACACGCCGAAGAGGATAAGCAGAAACGTGAGGAGGTTGAGACGCGTAACCAGGCGGATTCTATGGTCTACGAGACTGAGAAGAACCTGAACGAGTTCGGGGACAAGGTAGACGATGCTTCCAAGGAGAAAGTGAACGATGCCGTTGCCCGGGTCAAACAGGCATTGGAAGCGGACAACCATGCTGAAATCCAATCCGCTACGGAGGCGTTAACACAAGTCTGGCATGAAGTTTCTGCGCAGATGTATCAACAGACAGCGGATGCCGGTGCGGATCCAGGAGCTGCTGCAGGCGATCCATCTGCTGCCGGTCCGACAGCGGATTCCGCGGATAGCGAGGTCGTTGACGCTGAATACGAAGTCGTTGACGAGGACGAGAAGAAACAGTAGTAGGCATACGCGGGGTGCCGTTACAGGTGTATGACGCTCTGAAGTTGTCCTTACGATAATGTCGACGGAAGGTTCAAGCAATGGCTTATAGCAATTTTACGCTGGAAGCAGTCGTAACAACGTTTCAATTAGAGATCGTTGAATCCGCGGCACTCTTTGCTGAAGTAGAAGTGGTAACCCCCAGTGCCCACCTGACGACGGCATTAGCAAAAAAGACACCATTAGCTACCGCTATCAGCACCGAAAAAGCACGTTCAGAATTGATTGTCGCTGATGTTCTGGTTGAACTTCGCGAGCACTGTGACCAACACATCAGTTTCTTTTCTGGAACCGACTTCAGCGTTGACCCTGAAGAGGGTTTGACCGGCGTGTGCGATTTTTTAGTGAGTCTGTCACCAAACCAATTTTATGTGGAAGCTCCTGTTCTCATCCTTGTTGAAGCGAAAAATGCTGACATAAAACTTGGGCTTGGACAGTGTGTCGCCGAGATGATCGCCGCCCAACGCTTTAATGCAGAAAGAGGGAACGATATCCCTTGTGTTTATGGTGCTTCCACAACAGGGATAGATTGGCTGTTCCTCAAGTTGGAAGGAAAATGTCTGCACATTGATATGGTGACCTACACGATTGAGCGGTGCGACAGGATCCTTGGCATCCTTTCCAGTATGGTCGCACAAAAAGCGTGAGAGACAAAAGCGGTGAGGTAGTTGGAGGGATAGATATGGCTTATAGCAATTTTACGTTGGATGCAGTGGTAACGGCGTTTCAACTAGACATCGTTGAGGCCCCTAGCCTTTTTGCTGAAATAGAGACAATTGTTCCCAGTAGTTATCTCACAGAATTCTTGACAAAAAAGGTTCAGTTGGCTGCCGCAATAGGGACAGAAAAGGCAAAATCAGAACTGATTGTTGCTGATGTATTGTTTGAACTCCGCGAGCAATTTGATCGCCGTATCAGTTTTTTTTCCGGTATTGAGTTTAGTGTTGATGAGGAAAGCGGATTAACCGGGGTGTGCGATTTTTTAGTCAGCTTGTCGCCAGTGCAGCATTTGTTACAGGCCCCTATGATCGTTCTTGTTGAGGCGAAGAAGGACGATCTGAAACTAGGTATGGGGCAATGTATTGCTGAGATGCTTGCCGTACAGCGTTTTAATGCTGAACGCGGAAATGATATCCCTTGTGTTTATGGTGCCTCCACAACAGGAATAGATTGGCTGTTTCTTAAATTGGAAGGAAAGTGTCTACACATTGGTATGGAGGTCTATCCAATTCAACAGCCCGGCAGGATCCTCGGCATCCTCTCGAGTATGGTCGCCCAGAAGGCGTGAGTCGGCTTAAATTTACATTATAGTTAGGACTTACGCATTTTCTCTTAAAGTCCCCCTGATAAGGGGGATTGAGGGGGTTAAATCACTGAATAACGCCTTTTTCGGTGACAGTTACCGCTTTTTTATGCAACTTGCGTAAGTCCTGTTCTGTTTTCATAGCACCTCTCACATTATATGGGGTAGGTGCTTTTTTCTTTCAATACCTTATGGATTTCAACCGTAGCGAGCGTATCCGTTTTGCAGTATGTTTTCAAACGCTCAATCCATTCGTTCTTTTCCGTTCATTCCGGAGGACACGCTGTCGTTGCTTCAACTACTTCAGTCTGATGTTTCAATATTGGCGGGTTCCGCAATTTTGGGGTTCTCATTCGGTAGGGCAGCAAACCGATATTTACCAGACTGCCGCATTTTTTCCTCTAACGCTTGATAGTGTGCGACCAGTTGACCGACATCGTGGTTGAACCGTGCCGATATTTTATGCCGAATTTCGCGAACCTCCTTAACAATTTCGCATTCAGCACTTTCTTCGTTTTCTATAATTTTTCTGTCTTCCATTTTAGCCACTGCCTCCCAAATAATTCAACGGTGTTGTTAATTCTGGTGTTGCTAAGCCGAGTTCTCGATTAATCCGCTGGATGATAGGAATTTTACTCGCATTGGCAATATGCGAACGGTTCCACGTAAGCAGCGTGTCCATCCTATGAAAAGAAGCAATTGCCAAATGAAGCGCATCACCAGACGGATCTTGGGGCATTATGAACCTGTCAATATAAAGCTGCATAATTTGACGGATATCAGCAGTGATTGGCAATATCTCAAGATTTTCTACCAGAGCAATCCGATCTCGGGTTTTCTCACTTATTCCATCACTCAGTTCCTCAATAACAGCAGGGCTTGAAGTCAGAATAAATACATTCGCGTATTCGTCCCACCACTGCCGAGTCACCCTTTGCCGTGCGCGTGAGCCGTCGTCGGTTCGTAATGTATAGTAAGCACTCGGAATTGACGTATCAATGTAGATACGTTTCTTGATCTCCTCAGACAATAATTATACTCCATTTGTATATAAGAATGCCAAGCAATTACCCCTGCAGTCTATTCGGAAAGACCATCACCGTCTGCGTCTCTCGCCCACTCGCCATCTTTATGTAAAACGATCTTACGCAGACGTTCAATGCTGTTATATCCACGCCAACCCTCTGGATATACCGTCGCCGTCGGCAGTGTAAGTTGATGCACGTGGGACGAAAGCGTCAGAGCCTCCGTGCGATGCACAAGACGTAAGCGCAGACACCCACTTTCACGACCTTTCGTCCCAACAATCGGGGGACGATCCTTTTCATAAGTGCCGTGTCCGCGCCGTTTATTGCCACGCCGACGCGGCGGATCCGAAGGATCACCGTGCTTATCGCCTTTTTCACCCGCGTTTTGGAACATCTCATCTGTTTCAACTTCAGCGTCCGGTAAAGCCACCGAAGGCTGTAGCTGCGCCGCCGAGGCGTGAAGTTTACGTCTGATCGCAAGCACGGTTTGACGGGGGATCTCTAACTCACGGGCAAGTTGTGAACTCGAAACACCTTGACAGATGCCGCGTAAAAGCAGCACCACCTGTGAGGGGCGAAACTGCGTGTGTGCAAAGACCGTGCCTGTATAGAGATTGTAGATGCTCTCGCAGTGTTTGCAGCGATAGACGTCAAGACCACTTGTTGCGGTCTTACGGAAGTGGCGTGCCCCGGAGACGCTCGCTTGGCATTTCGGACAACACAGACCTTCGGAGTGGAAATGGTTCAACACCCAGGTTTCAGCTGCTGCTTCATCTATGAGAGTGTGTATCGGAAAATCCATACGACACATCCTAACACAACTTCAAAAAATAGCACGCACTTTTTACATGAGCCAAGATTGCTTAGTACCCAAGCAATTCGATGCCTTCTTTATAGGTCGCTGCGGAATGTTGTAAAGAGCCAATTTCGTCATCCGTGAGTTCGATTTCGAGAATCTCTTCCACCCCGTTTCCACCGAGTTTAATCGGAACGCCAATATAAAGGTCGTCGATACCGTACTGTCCGGTGAGATGTGCAGAGCAGGGCAACAGCCGTTTTTTGTCGAGAATAATCGCCTCAGCCATCTGTGCCAGGGAGGCACCCGCGGCATAATAGCCACTCGTCTTGAGGAGGTTAACGATTTCAGCACCCCCGTCACGCGTCCGTTGTGCCATTGATTCGATGCGATCTTCCGGTATAAGCTGCGGGATCGGGATACCGTTGACGGTGGTATAGCGCGGGAGTGGGACCATTGTATCGCCGTGTCCACCGAGTACGAGCGCATGGATGTCTTCCATGGAGACACCGAGTTCGAGCGAAATAAAATAGCGAAATCGTGCCGAATCCAGCACGCCTGCTTGTCCGACGACGCGATGTGATGGGAAGCCTGACACCTTCCATGCATGATAAGTCATGATGTCGAGCGGGTTGGTGAGCATCATGATAATGCAATCTGGCGACTGTTTCACGACGTTTTCTGTGACGCTGCCGACGATATTAGCGTTGGTTTGCAACAGATCCTCGCGCGTCATCCCCGGTTTCCGTGGGGAACCTGATGTGATGATGACGAGATCCGAACCTGCGGTTGCTGCGTAGTCAAGATCTCCGTCAACGGCGGCATCAAACATTTCTACAGGCCCCATTTGTGCCATGTCCAATGCCTTACCTTGTGGGACCCCGTCTACGATGTCTATCATGACGACATCCCCGAGTTGTTTTTGTGCGATCAGGAACGCAGCTGTTGCGCCGACATTCCCTGCACCGATAACACTGATTTTTTTTCTTGCCACTTCTGCCTCCATTCGCGTAAATTCGACTTTAGTGTATAGGTGTGTTTATCGAACTCACGTTCTATTATGAAAATGTACAGATTTTATCCTTTATTGAATGTATTAATTATACCCAGAAATCTGAAAATAATCAAGGAAGGACATCATTGGGTTCAGAGGCGTTCAGTTCTTCTTTCTTTTCCCAGATTTCTATCCTAAGTCCGGTAGGGGCGGTTTCCTAACCGCACCGGATCCGCGAAAAAAGACGCAAAACCCGATAATTTTTTGAAACTGATGCGTCTAAATCGCCTTCAAAATCGTCGTAGGATTTCCATTCGGGTGCGGCAAACGCACTCGGTAGGGTGAGTGCTGCCAACATGGAAATAAAACGTCAGTTTGAAAATAAATTCGTAGGTCGGGTAGAGCGGGAAAACACCCAAAAAAAAACGCAAAATGTGGACAGATTTGACCTTTTTCAACCCGCTTTTTGACGAAATCACCGTAGCGAAACCCGACATCTCGCTTTTATCAAACTCACGTAAATAAACGATATAGGTTTCATGGGAATGCTCCTAAATATACGCGGGGGCGCGCATAGCAAAGAACAAGCTTAAGTCCTGCCCGTAAAGTTGTTAAACTTTGAAGCGATTCAAAATTTGTGGTAATCCCTCTGGTATCTCACCGCGCTTCATTCTTATTTCAAGGTGCGCGCTCGCGAGATACCCCTCTTCTTTCCGTGTGTCGGCACCGACGATTGGCTTCGCTACGATTTGCATATCTTCAGAGAGCTCTAACGTAAAATTCAGAACGACAAAGTCTGGCAGCCACGCTGTTAGTATCTGGCAAACCTCTTGCGCGATCGAAGATGTCTCGGATTGCAAGTCGATGTCTTCGTTGAAGATACACTGAATTGCTGCAATCGCCCAATCCTGTATGAGCGCGCAAGCCGTTTCAAATTCTATCGTTGTCCCAAATTCGCCATTCGCGTTGTCTTTTGCCGTTTCACAGGTTATCAGTCCGGTGTTGAGCCGTTTAATCAATGCAACGATCTGTGGATCCTTACCCGCTTCTTTTGCGCGATTCACTACGAATTCAAGATGTTCAGCTGTGACATTTGACGCTTATGCACATTCGCAATATGTTTATAGTTCCATGTTGCAAGGTATTCAACGTTATATACGGAGGCAACGGCAATATGCTTCGCGTCGGTCTGTGAACTCTGAGGAACCGTTCCTGAATTAAGTAATGCTTGAGTAAGTTGAGAAGCTGCAGGTGTTGTTTCAAATACAGTGAAGGGGCGTAGTAAATGGATTCGACGCTCAACTAACATCTTATCGCCCTCTTCAATTTCGTCCAAAACTGCATCTGAAATAATAAAATCGAATCTATGTGCATGTTCATACCAAAACTGATGAGTCGCTTATTGACGAGCAGCTATGGTTGCATTTTGGCTAAGACGCGCAGCAAGATAACTAAAAGCTGTAGTCTCAATATAGACTTTCGGTTTCTGTCTGTGGATACCAGCGCGCCGTTGGATTTTTTTTCAATCTCCCAGACATAAAAAATATAGGTAATATTACCCTAAATATTGGGAAATGTCAAGTTTTTGCTGAAAAGAGAATAGTTTTCACTCAGAGCCATTCAATTGTCACAAACCACTTTTGTGGGAGGGGTTTGTAACCCCGACTCTTGCGGATAGCAGTGTGTCCGTATTCCCGATAATGGACTCAGAAAACCTAAAACTGAATGGCTCTGAGTTTTCAGTCAGGGTCATTTAGTTCTCTGACGAGAGCGAACGACAAATCACAGCATACCACTGTAGGAGCGAGCGCCAGCTCGCGACTTCTTCCCTTCTTCCAACCTTCCCTCTCTTCTGATTGCTTTTTCCATAATTTAAAAAAAACAACAATTTTTTCATTTTCCTGAACCTTTTGGGGGTAACGCGTCCTCTATGCCCGAATCTAATCTGGTTATCGCTAATGGATGATGATATAGCAACGACTGAAGATTTAGTTCGGAGACTCCAAACGGGGGATGATAAGTCCCTCAATGAGTTGATGATACACTACAAATCACATATATGGCCCCTGATTCTCGCAGAATCCCGAAACTTCCGAGATGCCGAGGAAATCCTACAGGATACTTGGCTGGCGGTCTGGGAGAACATCAACGGCTTGCGGGATGTAAGTAGTTTCAGTGGGTGGTTACGGAAAATCGCCTATAACCAATGCAGGCGGTATTACAATACCACATACCATTCGCAAGGCGAGCGTCCTTACGAAGACGAGGGGTTGGCGTGGCACGTCAATAGGAGTGCTGAGATTCTCCTTCGTGAAGAAGAATGGAAAGCAAATGCTGTTGAAGCAGTGTATCACCTGCCGAATAAGCCTGAATATATCCGCGAAGTCGCTATATTGTTTTATCTTCACGATATACCGCTAAAGGAGATTGCGGGAGAACTTGAGTTGCCACTCGGCACAGTCAAGCGCAAACTTCATGAGGCACGAGGGCTTCTACGAAAAGAGTTCGGGATAGAGCCTGAGTGAAAGTAGCGGTAGCTGGTTGGATTGTGTTTTGGTTTATGTTTTTCATGGTGTCCTACTTTTTTGCTGGGCATAACACAACTTTCCAATCACAGAGAAAAACAATGCGTAAACATTTACAGCTAATGGCATGCTTAATGCTACTTTCGCTTGTTGTTTTTTCACACAAGCGTGTATGCACACGATAATGATGACGACTGTCCAGATTGTGATGGGAGTGGTCAACTTTCTCCAGGGTGTTCTCATTGTGGTAGAGTTCGTTCACCCTCTTTGGGTGAATGGATAGGTAGTTTAATTACGGATGTGGTCCCGTAGGGCAGCAGCATCCTGAATAACATTTATACATTTCTCACCCCTGATTCAGTATCTGGTTCCTTTTTGATAGGAGTGAGTACCTGCTCTTATTGTGGTGAAGATTACGGTAATATGAATAGTTCGGACTCTGGTTATAGAATGTATTTTGTAATTGGCAACCTCTAAAGTTTTTGAGGCGTATCGTAGGTGATACCAGCGCCCATCAGCACGGCACTACCATAATCAGAGTATGGACAGTGCTAACTTAATTGTAGCACATACTGAACGCAGTTTGTGTGTCTTTTAGGTTAGCACCCAATAGCGAAAATATGAGGATCGCCTGACCTTTTTCTTTCTCGACCTGTTGGCGCGATCCCTCCAAGTAAGTTGTATAGAAATAAGGTTACCAGCCGTAATTATGAGGAGGTCTTTTATTTAACAGGCTGGTAACCTGACCTCCTCACCTTTCACTTACACCAGCCGAAAGGTGAGAAAAATGCTTACGAAAACATTATCGGGGCTTTTGATTGTTGCGACGCTTTCTTTTTGTGTTCCGCAACCGGCGGATGCTGTATTGCCGGGGCTAATTCGCCTTCTCCACGACCCAAGAGTCCAAGGTGTAATTGAGTCAACTATCCAAGACCCAAGCACACCAGATACAATAGCGGATGTTTGGGATTGGGCCACAGATACCGCATCAGACATCGCAGATGAAATAGAAGAAGGGCTGCAAGATCTTTCTGAAGTCAACCCTATGTGCGTGTTCTGTGCGATGACAGGAATTCACATCTGTAGTGGTAGTTGAAGGATCTCTCGATGCGGAACTCATAGCCCCAACAGAAGTTTCTGGTGGGGCACTTTCTACCCAATGATGTCCAAATCAGTCTCAAGATGCTCATAACCCTCGCGAAGAAGTCTGATTTTTTTCTTTCTTCTTCATAAAAATCTTATTTAACGTGAGTTTGAAAAAAGCATAATGTCTAAAACAGCATAGGTAAATCGTTCCTTTGCTGAAGTTCAGCGAAACTCAGCGAGAGTTTGTTCTCCGATTCTGATATGCCAAGAAAAGGTCGTCTATTTCACAAAAAAGTGTTATAATTCCCATCGGAGGACTTTTTTTGTCGAAGATAGAATACTGCATTATACCAAAAGGGTTCTCTTTATACAAAAAATATTTGATTATTTGTCAAACTCACGTTATTTAGAAGGTGATATATGCGATTGAGATTTCTCTCTCCGGATAAACAGAAACATGAAATTGCCAGACTTGTTGGGGCAATCCTATTCTTTGTTGGCGGCACACTTTTGTTCATCGGTGTTGAAACTGAAGATATATTTCTCTACGGAGTGCTACTACTAGTGTGGTATGGTATGTCGTGGGTGGCATACCGTGAGAACCCTGACAAGCCTCTCCATCTAATACAAGAGATTTTCTGCTTTCTTCTCTTTTGCGTGATTTCGGTGATACTTGGCGTTATCGCCGTATACCTCCCAAAGTGGATAACCCATGCGGGTTTAGGGATTCTTATTGACCTCGTGCTTATAGTTCTTTTCTTGGTGTTTCTATTCGCCCGCGGGGGCTCTTCAAAGAAAGAGCCAAAAGTCTAAAGGGCACCTCCAAATTATAGGAGGCGGGCTTCAATTGTGAACATATTCGGGAAAAACTTTCTACTTCTACCCGGCGGTAGAGATGTCCCGAATGTGGCTCTCGACACGATAGGGACGTAAACGCTGCTTAGATGTCCTTGTGCAGCAATATGAGATCTACAAAGTAGGTTTTTACTACTATGAAGCACAAACCCCACGCGTTAGCCTCTCGACACGATAGGGACGTAAACGCTGCTTAGATGTCCTTGTGCAGCAATATG
>VXPE01000011.1:0-15899 GCA_009839745.1 Candidatus Poribacteria bacterium | reverse complement strand
CTCTCGACACGATAGGGACGTAAACGCTGCTTAGATGTCCTTGTGCAGCAATATGAGATCTACAAAGTAGGTTTTTACTACTATGAAGCACAAACCCCACGCGTTAGCGTGTGGGTGCTATGACAGAAAAAAGGTAAATCAGACCGATCATCAGAAAAAAAACCAGAATCGCAATCAGTATTCTGAAAACGAACCACCGCTGAATAAAGTCAATATCTAATAAAGTTAACGCTTTTAAAAGTCCTGCATAAATCAAACCAAAAAACAGGGACAAAATAATGAGCATCTGTCTCCTCATTATGAAGTTGGGGGCGAGGCATATCCTCCGTATGTATCGTTTGCGAATTTCCAATGAAGAAAATGATAACTTCAAAAAGACCTTCTTTGATAATTTCAGTCGTCGGCTGTGTTGTTTCGTTCAAGAGAATATCTAAACCTTTGTTTTCACCACATCCGAGTATCACAGGGTCAGTAGGAGTCTGAGTTGTGTGTTCAGAGAAAACTTTGTTTTTCTTATAGTAAAGCCCGAAAATAAGTGCACACTTTCAAAAACACAAAACGTTTCCCCTTCGCTGGCGAGGATTGTATCTTGTCCCTTGCGTAGGTGTATAGGTAATTAGGGGTTTTACTATAACATTTTTTCTTACCTTCTGAGTTTTATATTCTCCAAGTCGTTGTGACTCTATCTTGAGGATCAAACAGCATGGTGGTTAGAAACTTTTCTAATCCAATGTTGGATAAAACTGTAATTTCAAACACACTAAATCCGGAATCATGAGTATTAATTCCATTGGGTTAAGCTTATCTCTTAAAGAGAATAGAGTTTTTAAAAAGGTTCAGAAAAATGCATATCTTCGTCACATCACAACTGGCAGAGATTTCTACCACCACTTTTTACGCTCTGGTGGAAGCCGCCACTGCCATATCCGCCAAAATAACTGTCCTACGGCAATGATACCTAAAATCAGGAGTTGCCACCCTTCATTAAATTTCATCTGTTTGGTTGGGAGATTGGAAGGTGGGAAGGCTGGGGAGCTCTCCATCCTTCCCTTTTTCTCTGATTAGAAGGCCGAAAAAAGTTATCTTCCAGCCTTCCATTCTGCAGATTAAGCGTGTCGGGGTCCCATCGCAAGGGTAGGATCGTCCCCAAGATTTTCAAGGAGCCATCCACGGAGCGGCACATCGTCTTCCGAAGGAACGTAGCGCCCATTATTTCGGGTCGCGGCACCGAGCAGTTGCCGCCGGATCGCATCGCACCGATCATAGAGCGGTTCAACCGTCATCTCGTCTTTGGGACGGATCCAACGGTAGCCGTAGCCGTAGAAGAGTGCCTTTCGAGTCATTTCTGAGTGGTTTGGACTCCGCGAGTGCCAGAGCCGTCTGTCGAACAGAACGGCGGTTCCGGGTTCCACGCAGACCGGCATGGCATCGTCAGGGACATCGTCTGCAGTCGCTTCGCGCGGATCCCGGCTGATTTCCGCCGTTGGAACGTTCATATCCGATTTCATGTGGCTGCCCGGGCGGATGTAGAAGTTCCCGCGTCCAGGTTCAGAGACATCTGTGAGGAAATACGCCACTTTCAGGGATAA
The DNA here is from genome assembly GCA_009839745.1 of Candidatus Poribacteria bacterium. Lineage (NCBI taxonomy): Bacteria > Candidatus Poribacteria > Candidatus Poribacteria bacterium. The sequence continues at coordinate 14,310 of VXPE01000011.1, read as the reverse complement.
ACGTGGGCGTGGCTGGGTTTCCAATTCGATGTTAACACGTCCGCTGTCTTGGTGCCATTCCAACCATCCTTCACCCTCTTCGGCATCCGATGCTGCTGGTGGTTTAACGTGCATGTGGGCGTGGTATAGGTAGATATTCCACCCCAAAATTCCCCAGACTTTCGGTAACGTCGTGTGCAAATCAACGAGGCTCAGGAGCGCGTCGTCGGCACCTAAGAAGTCCGACCACCCCCAGTGTGAATTGGGCTGTGCTCTACCCGAAGCGAGTGCTTTGTTGTGTAAGGTGTCAACGGCGTGAATGAGTTGTTCCCGCATTTCAGTAGAGAGCGCGTTTGGCACATATAGATACCCGTTTTCTTCAAAGTGCGTGCGCTCCTCTTCTGTAATTAGGTGTGGAAGGTACTGCTCAGGCGAAGCTTCCATGCCCTTATGAAGAAGTTCTTTCATCGTAAATTCTCCTTGGCTGCGCCGTTACATTTCTAACAAACCGGGCGCGACTCTGCAAACATGGGAGCGATTACCGAACAAACTCCGCGAGGAATTCGCGTGAGCGGCGCAGACCGTCCGATTCTGCTTCCCACGTTCGCCAATACCGGTAATCTTCAAGTTCTACACTCACGATACCATCAAATCCCTCGTCTTCCAAACGTTGAACCACTCTCAGCCAATCCACTATCCCATCGCCAGGAATCGTATAACGCCACCAATCTTCACCGAAACCTTTGGCAGATTGCAGGCTCGGTCCCAAATTGCCGTGTAGATAGAGGGCTTCTTCGTCAAAGGCGGTGTCCTTTCCATGGACGTGTTTGACGTAGGGTGCGAATTCGTTCAAGACACGTAAATAGTCGATCCCGATTCTGACGAGGTGTGATGGATCATAGTTAAGTCCTAATCCTGGGGATGAACATTCTGCGAACATCGCACGCCACATCTCCGGTGTGCAACCGAGGGCAGGATAGGCGGGACCGGGACCGGGCCATCCCTCTACCGCGATGGTTACCCCTTTAGAGGCTGCGAATTCGGCGATAGGCGGGATGGTTCGCTTCCAAATATCAAAGTTTTTGGCTCTGCCGAGACTGGCATCTTCTGGCACAAAAACGCAGAACATAATATGGACATCGTTGTCAGCAGCGGCTTCAATGGCGGCTTTTGCTGCCGAAGCCCCGGCTTTCTGTTTAGATTTTTTCGTGCTGAGTAGATCGCTGACACCGGGGAGATCCGCAGACCCGATCACAAGACCGGCGTCTCTCGCGGTTTTCACAATTTCAGGGGTCGTTTCTCCTATGTCAACGGCTTCAAACCCGTTATCCGCACACCACTTACAAAAATCCGCGAAGGGCAATTGTCGAGCGGTACCCGGAATTCGTAATCCTATTTTCATATTTTTAACTATGGTCCTCTGAGCATCGCTCCACTACGTTTCGCGATGGTTTCTGGTTAAGTACGAAAGGGTTTCAGGAAACATACCCCGTGCGAATTGCACCAAGAATCTGCCTGAAATGCAGTGGAAGGCAGATCAGTACTCCAAAATTAAAAACTTATCAGTTACCAGTTTATCCTAACCGAACCGTAAGGTTTAATTAAAAACCCATCAATCCGCAGCAGCGGCGGCAGACGGGCATCGGTCCATCGTTACTCACTGACTGCCGAAATTTCATCGCCTTCTGGTTGTTCCACATATCAACAACCTTATCCGTTTTGATATTGCCGATGGTATAGTCGTGGTAATCGCGACAGAGGCTAACGTCACCATTGCTATCGATTTCCATTGTCATGTAGATACTGACACACTGATTATATCCGAAGGTTTGATCGTGATCTGTGTAGTACCGTTGGATCTCACCGCGTGTGTTGAGCCGCGGCATCATGATCGGAGGACAGCGTCTCTTTTCGTTGGAGATGTTTTCCATCTCTTCAAAACGATCCAAGATGACACCGTGATCGAAGTCTTTCCATGTGCCTATCCAACCGTAATGGGTTTGCGGTTTGAACCCGAAGCGTTTCTCGAAATCTTCTGTGTGTTCCTGTGCCGATTCGGAATCTATCCACCAGGTCAAGTAAAAGATTTGCGCGTCTGCGTATTGATGCGTGAATTTATAGAGATCTACGACAACGTCAATGTTATACATCGTGACGCAGCTGAGCGGAATAATATAAGGAAACTTTATATTCCGTTTCTCTTTTGCTGCATTAAGCGTTTCTAATGCAGCCTTGACATCTTTGAAGTTATCGTAGTTTGGCGTTAGACCGGGACGTTGTGTATTGTGAATTTCCTCGTTCGGTCCATCAACACTGAGGTAGATAATTTTACAGGTTTCCAGAATATCGTCGGCGCGTCTGGCGATGTTCGTTGCGTTACTCACCAATGATATAGGCATGCCTCGCTCTTTGATATAGTGCATCAATTCGATGATGCCCGGATAAAGCATGGGTTCACCGCCCCAGATGTACCACACCGGAGACCAGCCTGCATCCACAATCTGATCCACAAGGTTTTTATACACTTCAACCGGAACCTCGCGTTGCTTCAGCTCTTTCATGGACTTTCCAAGCAGGTATCCGTTATCGCCCCATTGTCCACAGGAATGGCAACGGAGGTTGCACATATCGGTAATACGGAGGCTCACCAGTTGGATAGCGTCGCCTTTGCCGTGTTTGGCACCGAGGGGGTGTCGCCAGTTGAAACTTTCCTTGGCGAGTTGATAGCGAACGAACTTGCTGGAGGTATCCCAATCTTCCGACATAGCACTGGCGAGTTCATTGACAAAAAACCGTGGTGAGATTCGACTACGTAGTGCCATCAATGCTCCTTTATGAGTTATCAGTTATCGGTTGTCAGTTAAGAGGTTTCTCTGTAATAATTCACCGCTCCGGGGTGTCCAACAAGAGAGGGTAAATTGCACTGAACGAGACGTTTGGCTGATACCGATAATTCTTAAACGACAGGATTTAGAATTCGTTTTCTGGTTTTACCAGTGTAAGTGCCGCGGAATTCAGGCAGTAACGTTTACCTGTCGGCGACGGTCCATCGTTAAAAACGTGTCCGAGGTGTGCGTCACACTGGCTACAGACGACTTCGGTGCGCGGCATGAAAAAGATACTGAAATCCGATTTCGTCTCAATGGATTCTGGGGAGACAGCATCCCAAAAACTGGGCCACCCTGTTCCAGAATCGTACTTGGTTTCGGAACTAAAAAGTGGGCTTCCGCAACAGATACAGTGATAGGTGCCCTTCTCTTTGCAATCGTGGTATTTTCCTGTAAAGGCGCGTTCTGTCCCTTTCTTCCGAGTTACCTTATATTCTTCCGGTGAGAGTTGTGCCTGCCACTCTTTTTCTGATTTAATAACTTTTTCGGTTTCCACTATTTTTCGCTCCTCTTATGAATGTAGTGAGTTTCCTACATCAATACTATACTACATTATGAAAAAAAACGCAAACGCCTTTTGAATCTTAACCAAAGTCTTTTGGTTTTACGGCTCCTAAAACCCGACATTTCGTCGCAGACAAGATTTCATAACGCACCCCACCCCAGGTGATTTTGCGTTGGAATACTGCATAGAGGGCGTTGATGCCTCCGAGAAGTAGCGAAACTGAAGTCACATAAGAGGTGATGCCAATTGTCTCCCGCATCTTCGGCATTTCGCGAAGCCACTTCGGTAGGTTTTTGGCGTAGAGTCTGTAACCAAATGCTTCCAGAAACGGGATAAAAACAATCGGTAGCACCCCTTCACGATAGAATAGGAGCGGAATCGCTCCAAACACACAGAGACCTTTCGGTAGAAGTACAATGAGGCTCGCGAGCCACTGCCGCCAAAGTCCCATGTGGAAGGTCATAATCAGCTGGCGGTTCGTAAATTCCACAATTTGGTGCCATGTCCGATTGGAGGTGCGTGTAATCGCTACGCAGTCTGGGACAAAATGCACCTTGTGCTTAACATCTCGCATGGCAAGGGTCGTATTCAGATCTTCGATGGTTGCTTCTTCCCAGCGTTGAAGGATGTGTGCTTTCTCAAGCATCTCACGTCGGAAGGCGTTGGAGCCACCCCAGACCATTGAAAGCGGATGATCGCCTTGGAAACTCATCTGGAAGTTTACCCAGATGGCTTCCACCAGAGATGCGATATTCCATGTTTGTGGAAAATAGAACCGTCCACCCACGGTTGTCCCTATATCTGGTTCTTGGAGCGGATTCACAAGCAGCGTTAGCCAATCCTCTCGGATACCAACATCGGCATCTACAAACGCGATGACTTCGATATCGTCTGGGAGTTTTTCTATCGCTGTGATGAGGTTCTGCACCTTTTGTGAGCGTGGAAGGTTGTTTTCAACGATGTTCGGTGCTAACAGCACCTGCGCATGTGGATGCACCTCAGCAATTTCACACAGACGTGGATAAGAGACATCGTGTCCGACGTCCGATTTTTGATGTGTGACGAAGAAGACTTCATACTCGCCCGCGTAATTTTGATGCAAAAGTCCTTTTGCGTGTTCTGCTGTGTCGGCATCCCATCCATAGTGTGGTGCGATGATTCCCACCTTTGGGGTATAGGTCGGTCGATCCGCCTTACGTTCGCGCCGAGCGTATCGAAAGGACCTGCTAATAATCAGCAGTTCAATGATAACAAAAAAGTAAGCGGTTGCGATAATATAGGTCTGCATATTTCTAATTTACCTTGCGGTTCGGTCAGGTGGGTTTGAACTTTCTTATGCCTCTCCGTAGACCCGCCTGCGCCCCTGTTGCAGGCTACGCGATTTGGATTTAACGAAAACCTCTTTACTGATAACTGATAACTATCTTTCCGTATATCCGCCTGCGCCTGCTTCGCATTGTCCCGCAGGTTTCCTCTATAGGCTTGCGCAGAATGCAGGCTACAATTTTGTTTAACAGAAAACGGCTACGGCATCCGAAGCCGAGTAAGTGTCGTTTTCAGTTTCGGAACGCGTTCTGCGTTGAGCAGAAAGATCAAATTCGGTTCGTGTTGAAGTCGTGCGTAAAAACGTCCGGATGCCTCCGTCTGGTTGCCAACTTGCAAAGTATATACCTTCCGATTTCGCAATTCTACGGTAATCTGGAGCTGCGGGGTGCTGAAGCCTGTGACCGCATCAGTGAGTGCAGGTTCGCTCGGTACATAAGTGTCTGCCCTCAGATCATCGAGTTCGTAGATGATAGCGTTAACTTCTGTGTTGTTCGCCTCTTCTTTCACCGGTGAAGTGAGTCGCCAGTTTGTCCCGAGGCGTTGGCATGTCAGCGATTCTTCTCCGTGCAAGGTGAACCGAATCGCGTCATCAATGTGAAAATTGAGAATCTGTTTATCTCTTAACCATGCCGCACCGAGCGCAATCTTGTCGATTAAGCCACGTTCGACACGGGCAACTTGATCGGATTGCTCGGCTTTAACGTAAACAGTTCCGTCTTTGGTAGCGTCTCCAATACGCAACACCGCTGGTTTTTCTTGACCCCGTTGCGTAAAGGCAACCGCAATTGACGGTGACGCTAAGCCGTAGGACGCAAGGTTTTTAGCAGGATTGTCAACAAAACCAGCGGCTTCGAGGGAATCTACACCAAACAACAGATCGTCCACCGCTTGTGCATCTGCCTTCACTTTTCCTGTCGGCGTTTGTAATTCCCATACGTTATTACGGTTCTTGGAGCAGACAGTTGTCTCCTGACCTTGTCTGATTTCGATGCGGATCGTATCCGTGCGTTGAAAGTCTATAATTCTTTTATCGCGCAAATCAAAAACAGATGTGCTGAGAAGTTGATAAATGTCGTCACTAACGGTGTAGATAGCGTGTTGGTGAACGGATTTGACGTAGACGTGTCTGGGAGTCCCGTTTTCTGGCGGGACTTCTGCCCCGATGTCAAGCGCGTGGGTGTTATTTCCATCTGTCAATTCTATCTGGATGCGTGGCGTGTCTAACCCGGTCTTTTCTAACTGTGCTGGGGTATCAGCGTCTGCTTGATCGGCTTCAAATGTCGACACTTGCAATAAACGCAATTCCGAAAGAATATCCTCAATTTCTTGGGTATCCGCTTTTGCTTTGATGGGATGCGTGACGCGCCATGTCCCGTCTCGCTTTTCGCAATTAACGGTTTTAGATGACTGATGACTCTTAAAATACGTCAACTGAATGTTGGACACCGTTTCTGTGTTGAACTTAATAACCGACCGGTCCCGGAGGTCTGTCGGGGATTTCGTCAGATCGTCAAGCGCACTGGATTCTATCAGAAAGATATGTGCTTCGGATCTCTCTTTGACATAGACGGAGAAATTAATCGCTTTCTTACCGATAGAAAAGACGGCTGCGGGTGATGCTTGTTCTGTCCAAAGTGAAAGTGTGATGCTGGGGGTATCCAACCCGTACTGTGCCAACGCTGTTACCTCAAGCGTCTGCTTGACGCGTTTATTGAGTATGTCATCTAACATTTGGTTCACTTTTTCACTGTCTGCATCTGCCTGAAATGGATTTTTTAGATGCCAGTTCCCCGTTGCGTCTTTTACCAATTTCAGGTCTTGATATGCCGTATCCGTGAACGTGACTTCCATCTGTTGGACCTGTTCTTGCGTTATACCGTAAACCTGGTGGATCGGCAGGTTTTCGCTTGTTGATGTGTTCTCTGGCGATTGCTGAAAAAATAGAAAATACGCACCTGCAATGCCTGCAAGGAGAACAATGATGATAAGGGTCGTCCTGAAATTCACACGTCCTCTCCTTTACGGCGTTGCCACCAAACTATGAGTCCCGCAATAAAGACGATTGAAGGTATCAGGAAAACAGATGTTATTTGCACTAAACGTGTGTCGTGAACGCGCATTTGGCGCAGTGTTTGCCCCTGTAAGTCGATAGGACGGATCGCAATGAGATCCTCCTCTAATGTCAGCCAATTGATTGTAAAGAGAAAGAGATCGCGGTTCGCCTCTCTGAAAGCGGCATTCGCTGCGAAATCTGAGTCCCCGAAAACGACGATTCGGGTTGGACCGCGTGAGGCATCTCTGTCGCTATTTTGATCGACTTTTTGCTCAGCGGCAACGGCAACAGATACCGGTGGCGGCGTGTCTGCCCCGGGCGTATAGGTAAACGAACCGCTGAAAGTGCCGTCCGTGTCGCGTTGCTTTTCGCCCCAGCTGTCGTCTGTTCCACCAACAGTTTTGGCAAGCGATTTGACGCTTAGGTTCGAGGGTCTGTCTGCTATAGGCGTGACAGAACGGGTCACAGGGAATGCTACGGGATCCCGCATAGCGCGTGTAATCTCGTGCAGTTCAAATCCTGGGACCGGTGCCTTGGGTCCGAACAACGGGACGAACTGCGTTTCGTCGATGACAAGGTCGTTGCCTATCGCAATCCCCCATCTTCGCATAAGTCTAACGAGCCCTCTGTTCACGTCTTCTGCAGCAGTGTCCGATGGATCGAGCATCAGGAACAATTTTCCGCTACGCCTTAAGTATTTCCCGACTATACCAATTTCATTAGCCGTCAAGGCGGTTCTTGGACCCGCAATGACGAGCAATTCGCAATCCGCCGGAATGTCCGGTTCTGTCAAGAGCGAGAGGGGAAACGCTGCATAGTTCTGGTTCTCTAACTCTGTCCGCACTTCACTATATCCGTCGTTATTGAAGTCATTGATGCCATGTTCTTGGTGCCCCACAAGGAAGTAGACCTTTTTTGTTTCATCGCGGATGAGTTTGAGAATGGCACTCGTGAATTTCTGTTCCTCAACGGTCGTCACTTTTTCGTGTCGATCTTCGCTGTCGAAAATAATGGTTCCATCGTATCTCAGTTGATACTTGTTGCTCAGTTGGAGATCTATGTAAGGATTTTTGAATGTAAAAGTTATAAAATCAGTTTCGCGCTGGTACAATTCTAATATATCTTTCGCACGAGCCGCTGACTGTGAGGTGTCGTCGCTGAAAAACGCGAGGACCTGGATTTCCTTTTTAAGGTCTTTGAGAACGGTTTTCGTTTGTTCCGAAAGCGTGTAAAGCTGCAGCTTCGTTAAATCTATCTGTTTATCGAACTGCCGGATAACAATGGCATTGACAAAAACCAAAATGCCGATAACCCCAACGATACTCAAAGCCACGTTCGCTCCGTAACGCGCTTGGCGACTGATAAAGAAATTCATGAAGTCCGCAAACCGCAGGCGCGCGAAAATGGCGAGTGAGACAAGCGCGAGCAAGAGGCAGATCCAGAAAACGAGCCGCGCTTGAAAGACCCAGCTGGCGATCGCAATAAAACTGAAGATGAGCGTTAGAAAACCGAGAAGTGGGCCTGTAACCCTTTTATTGGCTTCCATCTTCTATCTCCATTTTGATGATTCAATCGACTTGAACGTCGCAAATAAGCAGACACATGTGAAACTGATGTAGTAAATAACATCTTTCAATAGGATGATACCGCGTGAGAAATCTCGGTAGTGTTCAGGTAACGACAGATAACTCAGGAATTTCGCTATCGGTCCACCGCGTGCTGAGAGCGAGCCGATCACCCATAATGTTATGAGGATGCCGAAACTCGTCAACGCAGCGACGAGTTGGTTTTTACACATTGACGACATCAGTAAACCTAATGATAGAAATGAAGAGCTGATGAGGATGATACCCAAATAACCGCTGATGAGGAGTCCACTGTCCAAATAACCGAAACGTTGGGTTAAGAGTGGAAACAGAAGCGTCAAGCCAAGCATAATCAGGACCAGTGTGCAACTCGCAAGGAATTTACCGAGAACCACTTGTCCGTCTGTGATTGGGGAGGTAAGGAGTAGTTCGATCGTTCCCGATTTCCGTTCTTCTGCAAAGAGTTTCATTGTCAGCACTGGCGTGAAAAAGAGTAAGACAATCGCCATGTTACCGAAGAGGGTTTCCATCACGTATCCGCCGGTCCCGCCAATGTTGCTTGCACTGATAAGCAGGATGGAGAACAGGAAGCCCGAAATCGCAGTGAAGACAAAACAGACGAAATAGGCGATCGGTGAAACGAAGTAGGTATAGAGTTCTTTTGTGCAAACTGCCAGAATATTTCTCATTTTTTAATTAATCGCCAAGCGAGGGGATGGGCAATTAGGGCGTTAGCGGTTTTCGCTTAAGAGCCGCACGCGCCGTTGTTGCGTGCTACCGGCATTGGTCGATTTTTTAATGTTTTTTATCCGCCTCTCGCAAATTGCTTCCGAACCTTTCCAACAAAGAAAGGACCGAGGGATTCGATGTATGTGGTGGTCTGTTCTGTTTGGCGCATATCCTGAATCAAACGCGATAAGGGATGTAAATCGGGCCCGACCACTCCGATAACGAATTCATTGTCGTTTGTATCCAATCCAAAGCATGCGAGTCGGATGTCACTGGCGTATCCACCTGCTGCATAACCGCGCCCCAGCAAAGCGTGTTCGCCTAAGATGCGACCCCGTTCACGGTGTTCAAGACGATAGAATTCAGGGCTTCGGCGCAATGGATACCAAATCGCCCATGGAAAATTAGGGTTGAGAACGTTTTGGAGCGGTTTGTTGAGGAGCCACTCTTCCAGATTCGGTTCTCTACCACTTGAATAGGTTCGACCTGTCATGGTCATTTCTGGACGATAGGAGCGGGATGAGCGGTTAGAAACGTCTAATAAGGTTCGTGATTCAACTATCAACGCTGCTGGATCCTCTGCGGCTAAAAGCACGCCCAGGCCTGTTGGATGATTTAGATCGTCATATAAGACCGCATTTAGACTCCCCTTCTCAAGTTTTTCAACGATAAGGTTAGGATCTAAACAATCTTTAAAGACATGGAGTTGGAAAAACAAACGCCGATCGCTCACCTGCGGTTTCCCGTCGAGGGGTGCGCCGACTTCTTGGATATTCGGGGGTTCAGGACGTTGCGGTCTCTTCTGTTCGGTGTTCATATTTTAATTTATGGCTTTCTGCTTATGGCTGACAACTATTCCTGCCGACTGCTGACTGCTGACTGTTGATTGCTATTCTCAACGTTTTGTGGTGTACGACTCACGGATCCACTCTTCGAGAACTTGATCTGGATTTTCCAAAACAGCCTTTGGAAAGGTGAATGTGGATTGTCCCGTGTTCTGCTTAATTAAGTTCAGCCCGTGCTGATAACTTCCGAGGAGTTGATCACAGACCCGCTGGACTGTTTGCGCCTCTGCAATCGCCCGTTCACAAATAAGCGCAGTCGCTTCAGCGTCGAACTGAATTTGCAATTGGTGTTCTGTGTAGAACTGTGCTTCATACCGGCGAACCTGCTCACACATCACCGTCCTGCGGTTGTAGTCCGGTTCCGCGGTGATTCGCTTTAATTCGACATCAGGTGCATCGACAACTTCAGCAGTGACGACAAATTCCTCAACGCCGGTGGAGGGGAGCTCAAATTTATAGTCGCGCAAGACCTTTTCACAAACCGTCATTAAGGCACGCGCCCCTGTTTTTTGCGCAATCGCTTTTTCGGCGATGCGTTGTAGACCGCACTCTGAAAACAGGACCGTGATGCCATACGCCCGAAAGGCGTTTTCGTATTGACGGATAATGGAACCTTCGGAGTGTTTCAGGATATAGAACAGGTCATCTACGCCGAGTTCCGTGCAAACGACATGGACTGGCAGCCGTCCGATAAACTCAGGTTCAAAGCCGAAGTCTATGAAGTCTTTCGGTGTGATGTTCTCGAAATACTGGGTTTCCGTGTCATCGGTTGGGCTGGTAATCTCAGCATTGAAGCCGATTTTGCTTTGATGCATGCGTTTCTTGATAATATCTGCCATACCCGTGAACGCACCGCTGATGATGAAAAGAATGTGCCGTGTGTTGATAACCTCTTTCTCGACCTTGCCGCTTTTTTGAAATTCCATAGCAGCGCGCATCTGTGAGGCGACATCGTTCCCGCTACGCAGATCCACTTCGGTTTCCTCCATCAGTTTAAGAAGTCCAATCTGCACACCGCGTCCGCTCACATCGCGTCCAATGATATTTGGCGGTGTCGCGATTTTGTCCGCTTCGTCGAGATAGATGATGCCGTATTGTCCCAGTTCGAGATTGTCTTCAGCTTGGGTTACCAGTTCACGGATTAAATCGTCAACGTTGGCACCAACGTAACCGGTTTCGCTGAATCGGGTCGCATCCGCTTTGACGAATGGCACGCCGATGAGTTTGGCGATGTGTCGGATGAGATAGGTCTTACCGACACCGGTCGGTCCGAGCATGACGATGTTCTGTTTGGAGTAATCCGCATCCGCGGCGGTTGGGTCTTCGTGGCATTCTCGGACGTGATTGTAGTGGTCACAGACGGCGATAGCGAGTGCCTTCTTTGCCTCGTCCTGTTTGATGACGTATCGGTCGAGGTATTGCTTGATCTCCTTCGGTTTGAGGTCGAATTTCAGATCGAAGGCTTTTTTCGGTTCAGGAGTCTCTGCTTCTCCTTCAGGCGAGGGTTCACCGGCAGATGCGTTAATTAAACGGACGCTCCCGCCATATTTCTGTTGGACGAATTCTTGGAATTCTTTTTCAATTTCTTCGGGTGTGGGTATCTTCCTGTTTATGCTCACGACGCTATGCTACCTCTCTTCTAAAATGGGAAACCGAACCTAAAGTTAGAGGGTCCCATTTGTAAGTTCACGGCGGACAATTTCAGTACCCGCGACCATCGCTTTCAGTTTTGCGGCGGCTGCCCACCGTGCTGTTTGACTGAATCCACAATCCGGGGTGATAGACAGTTTTTCGGGACGCACGTGCTTGAGTGCTTCCCGGAGCAGTGCTGCGACATCCTCTGGTGTTTCTACATAATAGTTTTTGACATCGATGAGTCCTGCGGCGAGTTCTTTGTCGTTCGGAAACTCGCTCCACAATCCGATTTCTGCCATTTCCCTGTTTGCGAATTCCAGTGCGAGTTGATCGAAGGCTGCGTCTAAAATATACGGAAAGAGCGGACGATACGAACGTTTTCCAACGGCTCTGCCGCGATAGTTGCCGAAACAGATGTGCAGTCCAATCTTTGCAGAGACATCTTCAACGGTGTGGTTGAAAAGTTTGACGAACGCTTCAGGACGATCCGGATAAACGGCGTAAGAGGGTTCGTCTAACTGGATGAATTCTGCGCCAGCAGCAACGAGTTGACGGAGTTCTGTGTTGATAATCTCCGCACAGGCGTAGGCGACTTCAAGGCGTTCTTTATAAATCCCACCCGTCTGAATCCGTCCGGAAAGGGTAAACGGACCGGGGCATGTCACCTTGAGCGTTTTCGTCGTCTCGTTCTTCGCGAATTCAAACTCTGTGAGGATACCGAGTCCGTCAGGAGCATCAAGCGGAACGGAGGGCAGCCATTTGCCGCGTTGGTCGTGTCCGTCGGGTCCGTGCGTTCTGGGTGCCGGGAGTTGTTCTAACCCAGTGAGCCGTTCATAGAAACCGAGAACGAAGTCTTGGCGGCGCATCTCACCCTCTGTGACGATATCAACGCCTGCGCGTTCTTGGTCTGCGATAGCGGCGCGGACAGCGTCGTCGAAAGTTTAGTTAATGTCGGTGTCGCCGAGTTAACCGCGTCCGATCGCTTCTAACGTAACGCACAGCCAACTCGGTGGTGCGTAACTTCCGATAGTGCTGGTAGGTATCAAAATATCCGTGTCTGTCATTAACATTCCTCTGTTTTTTGCATAAAATGCTTTTGGTAGTCCAATGTATCTTTATTCCCCAACGTTTGCGTAGAAGAACGGCGGCATTGTCAAGGCAACGACATCGTCTTCCCCAGAGATTTCACGTGCCATTGCAAGGGCATCATCTAAGTTGCGCGCCCAGTCAACACCGAGTCGTTGCGCCACCCGCGGTTCCTCCGGACCCACGAGGATTACTTTCGCGAGATATTTCAGTGGATACGTCGCCCAATACCAGACGGTAAACGGATGGAAACCGTGGTGCGCGAACTTGTTTCGATAACAATCGATTAAATACGCGTCCTTTGCGTATTTTTCCTGAAACTTCTGTTGCATCTCAAACGGTTCCGTCGTTTCAGCGAGCACCTCATCGTAAAACTGCTTGTAGGCGACGTGATACTCTTCATGAAAAATCTCGTAGGTCGGGTTCATGATGATCACAACACCGTTCTTTTTGATGATGGGTTTGTTATAGAACCAGTTGAAGACGTAGCCTAAAATGTCGCTCACCACTAAGACCGGGTTGATACGCGCATCAACGGCGTAGGGACTCATATCGGGAAGTCCGAATACCAATGTGCTGAACTGTCGAGGGATATCTATTGCCAACTGATCCTTCATTGACGCTAACGTTTTCGCGTGAACGGCATCGATGTCGCCTGCGTTGACCTGTATCGGTTCGTAGTCCGTCCGCACGCTTTTAAGAATCTGGTAACGCAGCGATTCGGGCAGCAGCGATAGGGTCGCTGGTGTGAAGGTTTTCAGCACTTTCTCTGCGATGTTGCAGTCGCGGTTCGGTTTCCCGACATAGCGCAGATGAAATGGGTAGATCGCACCGTTCATCGCTGCTTCGAGTACCAAGATGGGGGTCTCTTTCTGAATGAGGCGGCTCATCCGCTCGATACAGGCGTGCATGTGCGAACCCTCGGGTTGCATGACGTGTGGACTTTCCGCTGTCATGTGCGGCGAGTGGTGGGGTGCTATAGAGTTATAGGTGCCGAGACCCACCGCAACAGATTTATGTCCCCCGTTGAGCGGAATCTGTATCATATCAACGTAAATCACCAGATCGGCTTCGAGAACTGCCTTATCCGTTTCAACGATTTCATCTTTTTCTGTGTGTCCTACGTAGGCAATCTGGTCGGCATCCTCTGCATCAAAGTTTCGGAGTTGATGGGGATAGAACTCGTCCATGATGTCTTTTCCGAGCATATAGTCGAGTTCGTGTTCCTTCATCTTGCGGTGCAGTGCGACGGCGCACATCAGTTGGATGTTCTTTTTCTCCACGCCGTAGTTATAGAGCATCTTCAGAAGCGTCTCTATCATGATCTGCCGCATATCCGGCTTTTTGGTGGCGGGAAAGGGTTGGCAATTATCGTCAAACAGGATAAGCACCTTTGAATTGCCGTTGACGAGTTCGCGTAGCGGTGGCATCGCAAGTGGGTTTTCAAAAGCACGCTGGGTGTGTTCGCTCAGTGCTGCGCGCTTGATGCCCGGCAGGGGAGGCTTTGCGTAGTAGACCTCTGAGTTGTCCGGGAGTTTCGCGTTGATGAGATGATTTCCGAAATAAGTAAAGTATTTCATACGATGATTTTAACGGATGCCTGTAGATTTCCGGGTTTTAATTTATATTACTAAAGTTTGGACAATTTTAAGAATTAAGATGCAGAAAAGCAGAAAAG
>VXPE01000010.1 GCA_009839745.1 Candidatus Poribacteria bacterium | reverse complement strand
GCGGGCATTCATCCCAAAGCTAAAGCATTGGGCTTTCTGCCCGAGTTTCTGGTAAAGAAGATTCAAGCGGAAAACAAACATGAAAAAGGTTGATAAGGAATCCTGCTAATTTGCTGAAACAGCCTTCTCTAAGACTTCTTGAAGGTAGGCATCTATTTCCAACTGACGACGCGCAGCGTTCAGGGCAATTCGACTATACAACTCAGGAGTTGTTTGGATCGTCAGCGTTCCTGAGAAAGGTTTGTCTGGCACTTTTCCTTGTTCTTCACAAACTTCAAAGTAGACCTCAAGTGACTTCTGCATCTCCTCCCGTAGTTCAGTTACAGAGGCACCATAAAATGTAATTACGTCTTGTGTATTAATCACTGTTCCATGAAAGAGGTCTATTTCTGGGTCAAAATCAACAACTCCGATATAACCTTTGTATTCGATCATGGTGTAATCCCCGCACTTTGCAGAAACCTTCGTAGATCTCTGATCGCTCCCTTATCCATATTTGGGCTTGGATGTGGGCGATGAAACACGATAATGTTATTATTAAGCGACACAGAGACTCTTGAACCCGTACGTTCTGTTAAGACAGCATCCAAATTTTTTAACAAAGACTCAACATCTCGCCATTTGATGTTGCCTGAAATTGGTTGTGCAAAGATCGCGTCGAGTATTCTTCTGTGTCGCTTGTTCATCGCTATATGACTAAGATTTTGGATAATATACTCACTGCCTTATGGTTCTTAAGATGTGAGTTAGGCGATCGCTAAAAACCGAGCTGCTTGTTCACGACGTTTTTCAGTTCCTCACCCTTCAGATACCGTTCCAAGTTATCCAAGAAAAATGAGGTAATCCGGTACATACGGCGCTGCGAACCGCCGGCAGAATGCGGAGAAATGATAACGTTGTCGAAATCCCACAAGGGACTGTCTGCTGGAAGCGGTTCGATTTCGGTGACATCCAAACCAGCTGCAGCAAATGTACCCGCTCGCAGAATCTCAATCAGATCGGGTTCATTGACGATCGGACCGCGCGCAACGTTGATAAAGAACGCCGTCGGCTGCATCACCGATAGATTGTCCTTATTGATGAGACCCCGTGTCTCCTCCGTCAACGGACACGCAATCATAACGACATCCACTTGGCTCATCATATTGGAAAGCTGATCCATCGGCATCAGTTCATCGACATTATCGGGTTTATCGGTGCGGTAGGCATCGACAGCCATCACATACATGTCAAAGCCTTTTGCGCGCTTCGCCATCTGCATCCCGATGCCGCCCATACCGACGATACCGATTTTGAAACCGTCAATCTCGATCATCGGCATTGTCCTGGCACCGCCCCACTGGTGTTTGTCCTGATTCCGAACGGATTCGTGGATACCGCGCGCCAAACCGAGCAGGAGTGCGAACGCTTGATCTGCGACGTGTGTCGCGTATAAACCAGCCGCGTTCGTCAAAACAACAT
Organism: Candidatus Poribacteria bacterium; assembly: GCA_009839745.1. Lineage (NCBI taxonomy): Bacteria > Candidatus Poribacteria > Candidatus Poribacteria bacterium. The sequence continues at coordinate 7,776 of VXPE01000010.1, read as the reverse complement.
CGCTCTCTCGAATGGCGGGATACATGTGTCGGTCCATGCCTGCACTGGAAGATTGAATCCATTTGATATTGGGCAGGTGCGGAAAAAGGTCCTCGCTACAGTAGCCGTAAAAGACTTCAGCATCTTTACCCTCTTCGATAAGCTCCTCCTGTGAACCTGGGGTAACAAAGGTGTGCTCATCACCGACGATGCTTTCCAATCTTTGAAGCAGTTCACCTTCAACACGTCCTTGAAGTATAATTTTCATACTTTTAACTATGACCTCCTGGACTGCCCTCCATTCCATGTCGGGCAGGTTTGTGGTTAATTCCAAGCTGGGTTGGCGCAGCGTGCGTGGTTTATGTACACCAAGAACTTCGGGATAGAAGAACAGAAGAAGGCACGCGGGAAGGGTCCCCCGTTCCAACCTTCCCCTTCTTTTATTGCCATGGAGGGGTTTCTGGCAACAATTCCTGAAACTTGTCAATCAAGGCATCCTCATACGTCCCAGCGTATTGCCCGTTGAAGAATTTATCCATCGCTTCATCAAGGAACAGTTGCCAGGATGTGTCCTCGGAACCGGGATTGACGGGGAAAAACAACGCCCCCACATCTCTTGCCGCCTTCAGGTCACCGGGTGAATCACCGAGCATTAAGACGTGGTTTTCGGGATACCGGTCTTTCGTGGTTATTGTGAGGTGCTCCGTCTTTGTTCCCATCTCCTGTCCGGCAATCAGTGCAACGTAGGCATCAATCTCGTGCTCAGCCCACTCTCGGATGAGTGCCTCATCGGGTGTCGCGGAGACAACGATGACATCCGATTTGCCCTGAAGTCGTTGTAACGTCTCGCGCACCCCAGGAAAGGGGGGGAGGTTGTAGACAATCTCTGCGACACTTTCGTTCACACCGAGACTCCACGCCATCACTTGGCTTAATTCGTCAAGCCGTTCCCCCGTTGCGCTGTCAATCGCGGCTTGCAGTGCGGGGTTACCGAGTTTCGTCTCCGTTTCCGACCATTCCCGGAGGTGCGACAGTTCTGGCACTGCAACGTCCATCTTTTGCACGAGTGGCATCTCGCGCAAAAAATCGCAGACTAGCAGGATCGCCTTAAACCGGTTCGTGCCACGCGTCTTTGAATAGAGATTTACGAAATCCCATGCCTGATGCACCTGTCGCGAAAGAGATGCCAAACCGAAATGTTTGACGAGGTTCACGCTGAAACAGTCGTTGTGTTTGACCTCCATGCTATTGAAGACACACCCGTCCGAGTCAATTCCAACGAAAAACTCGTGTTGCGGTTCAAAATCATATAATGCTTGTTGTGGTCCGTGTTCCATTTTTTAATTTTACCTTGCGGAAGAACGACGTGCGTCAAAATTTTGACGTGTCATTCTTAAATCCGCCCTCCATTTCATTACGGGCTACGGGTCCGATCCTAAAAAGCACCTACAAGATAACCGAAAACCTACGTGTGATGAAACGCAGGTCAAGAGCCCAATAATTTTAAATTTAATCAACAATAACTTCAGGACGTCCCTCAAGCATCCATTCGGTATGGAACACCGTCGGTTCCCCGTCTTCTCCGAGAATCGTGTTTCCATTTGCATCGAGTTTGTGGTAGGTGTGTGCCCCGAAGTAGTCACGCATCGCCTGAATCAGGTTCGCAGAAAGTCTGCCGCTGCGGTAACTATCGAAATAGGCTAAAGCGGAACTGAATGCCGGAATAGGGACACCGAGCTGCGTGGCTGTACCGATGACACTTCGCCAGTTGGGTTGTGCGGTTTCAAGCACATCTCGGAAGTAGGAATCCAGCATAAGGTTCGGCAGCTCAGGATTCCGTTCAAACGCTTCTGCAATCCGATGTAGGAACTTTGCGCGAATGATACACCCGCCACGCCATCCGAGACTAATCGTGCCGAGGTCCAAATCCCATCCAAACTCCTCGCTTGCCTCCCGCATTAAGGCGAAACCTTGGGCATAAGAGCAGATCTTCGCGGCGTAAAGCGCGTCGTGAATCGCTTTGAGTGCCTCGTCCCGGTCGCCTTGATAGGTGCCAGCGGGTCCTTGGATAACCTGTTCCGCGGCGACCCGTTCGCTTTTAACGGCAGAGATACACCGCGCAAAAACCGCCTCAGCGATCGTCGGTGCGGAGATACCGAGATCCAGTGCTGAGATACTCGTCCATTTGCCGGTGCCTTTCTGCCCGGCTTGGTCCAGCACAACATCAACGAAAGGTGTGCCGCTCTTATCGAGTTGTGTGAAGATGTCTGCGGTAATTTCGATGAGGTAGGAATTTAATTCACCGCGATTCCATTCGCTGAAGACTTCGTGCATCTCGTCGGCGTTCATGCCCAAGATCCCTTTCATCAGGGAGTAGGCTTCACATATCAGCTGCATGTCGCCGTATTCGATGCCGTTATGCACCATCTTGACGTAATGCCCTGCGCCATCGGGTCCGATATAGGAGCAACACGGTGTGCCTTCCACCTGTGCTGCGATTTTCGTAAAGATGGGTTCTACAAGTGCGTAAGCCTCGGCTGAACCGCCCGGCATCATCGCCGGTCCCTTGAGCGCGCCCTCTTCGCCACCGGAGATACCCGTGCCGATAAAAAGAATGTCCTGCTCCGCCAACGTCGCATGCCGACGGACAGTGTCGTTGAAATTGGAGTTTCCGCCGTCAATAATGAGGTCGCCCTTTGAAAGATGCGGGACCAATTGCCCTATAAACGCATCGACGGGTTCGCCTGCTTTCACCATCAAGATAATTTTTCGGGGACTGTCTAACTTCCCAATGAGCTCTGGAATGGAATGCGCCCCTGTGATATTTTTGTCCTGCGCAGCACCTGCCATGAAAGCATCTACCCGTGAGACCGTCCGGTTGAAAACCGCCACCTCAAACCCTTTGCTTTCCATGTTCAGGGCGAGGTTTTCGCCCATCACTGCTAATCCGATGAGTCCAATATCTGCCGCCAAATCTGTTTTCCTCCTATGATAGTGTCTGTTCTGTATATGATAAACTGCCTGAGAAATGGTGTCAAATATATTTTTATTTTCATTTACCCAAATCGCATCCATACCTCAATAGATGGTCACCCTCCAACTCGGGAGGGTTAGAAACCTCGCCTACCAATTTTGAGTTTGAAACTTGATTAATACAGATAGCCGAAATTCACGTCAAAATTAGAAATACCCTCTTCACATAACACCACGTCGCAAAACGCAGCCGTCGGAAAGGAGTTTCATCATTCGCAGTCTATTAGGTCTCAAGAAGTACGTTATTCGGTATCGATACGCCATTGCCATCAGCTTCTGCCTCGTGGTTTTGACGAATGGACTTTTGCTGATCAGCCCAGAGATCCTGCAAAGGGTTTTTGATGAGCTACAGCTCGCGATTGAGGACCCAAACTTTACAGTCTCCCCGAGGCGTATCCTTTTTTTCGGACTCCTTATCTTTGGGGTCGCGTTCTTTGCCGGTATCCTTCGCTTCGCCCAACGCCGCATCATCCAAGGGGTCGCCCGACAGATGGAGTTTCACCTCCGCGCCGACTTCTTTCTGCATCTCCAAAAACTCTCCGCCTCCTATTACGATAACGTCCGCACTGGCGATCTGATGACCCGCGCCACCAGCGACTTAAACGCTATCAGGATGGTCCTGAGCAGTGCGATCATGTACACTGCTGACGCGATAGTGTTTTTCGGACTCGCACTCACTATCATGCTACAGATCGATGTAAGCCTGACCATAGTTGCGCTGCTCCCTTACCCTATTCTCGCAGTTTTGATTCGCTCCCTCGGAAAACGGTTACACGCCCATTATGAGAGTATCCAAGAGGCGTTCGCAACGCTGAATACCAAGGTCCAGGAAAATTTATCCGGTGTCCGTGTTGTGAAAGCCTATACGCTTGAGGCGAGTGAGGTTGAGCATTTCGGGGAACTGAATCACGAGTTTGTCGAACGGAATCACCGGCAAATCCGACTGATGACGTTCTTCTTCCCGCTCTTCCGCTTTCTACCGGGGATCGGGGGTGTGGTTCTCCTCTGGATGGGCGGTCTCCATGTCATTGAAGGGAAGATTACCCTCGGCGATTTTGTGGCGTTCAGTGCCTATCTCATGATGCTCGTCCGCCCGATGATTACCCTCGGTTTTATTGTCAACACCTTTGAACGCGGTGCCGCGTCCATGGATCGGATGAACGCAGTCCTCAATGAAAAACCAGAAATCTTCGACGGTGAGCAGGTGAAATGGGGTATGAAAAATATTGAAGGCGAAATTGAGTTTAGAAACCTGAACTTTGATTACCCGGACGGAACGCCGGTCCTAAAAGACATCAACCTTAAAATTGCGCGTGGCATGACGCTCGCGATTGTCGGCGGGACAGGGTCTGGGAAATCTACGCTCGTCAACCTCATTCCACGTATTCGTCAAGCAGAACGCGGCACGATCTTTATCGACGGCGTGGATATTCAGGATATACCGCTAAACGTGCTTCGTTCCAATATCGGATTTGTAGAGCAGGAACCTTTTCTCTTCTCAGACTATCTGCGAAACAATATCACCTACGGTCTCGAGGCAGCGGACGATGAAGAAGTGAAAGCAGCGGCACACTCCGCAGACCTCCTCGCACAAATTGAGGAATTCCCTGACGGATTGGAGACCTTCCTCGGTGAACGTGGGATAACGATTTCAGGTGGACAACGCCAACGGAGTGCACTGGCGCGCGCGATCATCATCAAACCCAAAATCCTTATCCTTGACGATGCCTTCGCAAACGTGGACACGCAGACGGAGGATACCATTCTCAGCCGACTCGACGAAATTATGAAGAACCGCACGACTATCCTCATTTCGCATCGGATCTCTACCGTCAAAAATGCCGACCATATTATCGTCCTCAATGACGGAAGCATCGTTGAAACGGGCACGCACGAACAACTGATTGCGCATAACGGGATTTACGCCGGTATCTACGAAACACAACTCTTACAAGAGGAACTTGAGGAATTTTAATTTTTTTAATTTTACCTTGCGGTTCGGTCAGGTAGGCTGGGTCCTGAAAGTGCCTCTCCGTAGACCCGCCTGCGTGTTTTTGCGAATCAACGGTATGAAGGTTCTCCGTGTGGCATTCCCCGGGGTATTTCTGCGTATTGTTGCAGGCTACACGCTTTTGGCGAAGCGTCGAAAGCCAAATTGAAAACTGATTTAACGAACAATTGACAAAGGAGGAATCCACCTATGTTCGGCATGGGAGGTGAACTATACGAATATAGCGATGAGGAGCAAGACCTCGGGAAAGTTTATGACCGGGTGTTGATGAGGCGTCTCTTGGCGTATCTCAAACCCTACAAATTCCAGCTGCTCATCATCGGATTGCTCATGGTCGGGAACACGCTTGCACGTTTGGCTGGACCCTACCTACTGCAGCGCGGTATCGACGAGCACATTACTCCAGGCATAATGTCAGGATTAAGCACAATCGCGATTTTTTTCGTAGTCGCATTGATTGGTGAGTTCGTCTTTAGTTACTTCGAGGAATACCGCATGCAGATGATTGGGCAACACGTGATGCACGATCTGCGACAAACGCTCTTTTCACACCTACAACGCTTGGATGTTCAATTTTTTGATAAAAATCCGGTGGGTAGACTGATGACGCGCGTCATGGGGGATGTGCAGGTCCTCAACGAACTTTTCGCCTCTGGTGTGATTACTGTCTTCGCGAATCTGCTCCAGATTTTGGGGATCATGGTGGCAATGCTCCTTTATAACTGGAAGCTCGCACTCGTGACGTTCACCGTAATCCCAATCATCTTCGGTGCGACGCTTGTCTATCAGATTTATTCGCGGCGTGCGTTTCGGGAACAACGGAAACAACTCGCACGGATCAACGCTTTTTTGCAAGAAAACATCGTGGGTATGACGACGATGAAACTCTTCGCACAGGAGCAACGGAGCCATCTCCGTTTTAACGAGCGCAACCGGAGATACCTCGCTGCGAACCTCCGAAGTATCTTCTATTTCTCTATATTCCATCCGTTGATTGAAGTGACCGCTTCTCTTGCGATAGCCGTCATTATCTGGTACGGGGGCGGACAGGTCGTGCAAGGCGCGTTGAGCTTCGGCGTGCTGTTAGCCTTCATCCGCTACGCTGAACGCTTCTTCTGGCCCATCCGAGAACTCAGCGAAAAATATACCATCTTCCAAAACGCGATGGCATCTGCTGAACGCATCTTCCAATTGCTGGATACACAACCCTCTATCGTCTCTGCCGCCTCTAAAAGCGGCACCAAGACTTTGAAAGGAGAGATCGAATTCCGAAACGTCTGGTTCGCCTACAACGACGATGACTACGTTTTGCGGGATGTCTCATTCAAAGTGAAACCGGGTGAAAAGGTCGCACTCGTGGGGCATACGGGTGCGGGGAAAACCTCCATCATCAATCTGCTCTGTCGATTTTATGAAATTAACAAGGGACAGATCCTGATTGACGGCGTAGATATCCGAGAGATGAATATCCAGGAATTACGGGAAGCCGTCAGCATTGTGCAACAGAATATCTTCCTCTTTTCGGACTCCATCGAACGGAATATCAGTCTGGGGAACGCGTCAATCTCGTCGGAGCGGGTAAAACGTGCCGCGGAAGACGTGCATTTAGATCGGTTCGTTCAGAAGATGCCGCAGGTCTACGGCACAGAGATTAAAGAGGATGGCGGGGGGTTATCCGTTGGGCAGAAACAGTTGGTCGCCTTTGCGCGGGCTTTGGCATCCGATCCGAGTATCCTCATCCTCGACGAAGCGACCTCAAGCGTTGACACCGAAACCGAAATCCTGATTGAGGACGCACTTCGGCGTTTAATGGCAGATCGCACCTCCGTCGTCATCGCCCACCGACTTTCGACGATCCAGAATGCGGACAAAATTATCGTGATGCATCGCGGTGAAATCCGGGAGACCGGCACACACAACGCGTTATTACAACAGGAAGGTATCTATTATCGGTTGTATCAGTTGCAGTACAAGGGGCAGGAGAAAGGAAATTCTTAGACACAGAGACTCTTTCCACGGCTCCAGCGGGATAACATGTTTATTGAAAAATATCATCCTCTTTGCGATAGTTGCTAATCCATCTATCCCAATCTGCGGAACCCCTTTTCACAGTCATCATATATTCTATAGTTCTATTATCCTCTAAAGCTTTTCGAGTTCCATGTGCGGGAGAGGCTTTCAGTCTATCCATTTCTACCATCATTTCTGCATGCGTTAAAACAAATGTGGTCGCCCCATCATCAGAGATTGACTGAATAATGTAATCGCAATCCTGCCATGGTCTAATTTGAAGAATATGAACGGAATCCTCCTGATTGTAACCCGAGCTTTTATACTCATAGTATCTGCCGTTCCTTTTTAAATCGCCTCTATCCTCATTTTTACTGACTCTTTGACAATCATGCTTTTTTATGAAATAGTTTTCCCACAAAGGACTCCTTGATTGTGTGGACAGAACGCTACTTATTTTGTAAAAATCGTGTTCAGAAATAACTTGTTCTTCAAGGGTTAAATCAATTAATTGCTTTCTAATACTTGCTACGCTATCCAGCACGCGTCTACTGCCATCTATATTATCCAAGATGTAACGTATCGTTCTCTTGAGTTCTATCTGGTTCATAGTATTTGACATGTTTAATCTAAAGGTGATCGAACACGCTCACTTGAATTTTTTCAGCCCTATTTGGTTCATGGCATTTTATATATTGTTCCAAAAATTCAAATTTTGTTAGCCAATATACACCGCCATTTGC
>VXPE01000009.1 GCA_009839745.1 Candidatus Poribacteria bacterium | reverse complement strand
CACCGATTTACCCGTGCTTTTCTAAAGACTAAACTTTTTTCAAACTCACGTTAGAATATGCATGGAAACGACGCGAGATTGAAAATTATATTGTATCCGACAAACAGGTACTACTTAACTGGGCACTTGCTGAAGGAGATGAACAAACCGAGGGGCCAGTGTTCGCGTCATTATGGGGGGCTACAATTGAAGAAACTATTACAGAGATTGAAAGTGCCCTAATAACTCTCGGTAGAGGATCACCTTGGTCAGCAGATATCAAAGTGACTGACGATTTTCTAGATCGACTTTTTGAAGCTTTCTTTGAAAAATTGGAAATGACAAATCTCATGAGAAAAACGAATTATCACACTTTGGTTCAATATCTGCCAGCGGAGCAGATTGACCCTGAGGTCACCGAAGTGCTTGATGCTATTTTAGAGGTTGCCAATAAAGCAGTGCCGTTGAGTAGTAACCCATAATCTATAAGATGGAGGAAAAACGTGGAATATAGAAGACTGGGAAAAAGCGGAATTAAGGTATCCGAAATCTGTTTGGGAACGATGACCTTTGGTCATGGAGCCGACGAGGCGGAAACAAACCGTATGGTAGACCTCGCCCTGGATGCCGGTGTCAACTTTTTTGACACGGCGAACTCTTATGCCGAAGGTGAATCCGAAGTCCTCCTTGGCAAAGCACTCAAGGATAGGCGACGCGATGCCGTCGTCGCGACGAAGTTTTTTAATCCCATGGGCACCGGTCCCAACGATTCCGGGATGTCCCGTGCACATATCATGCAGGCGATTGACGACAGCCTCAAACGCCTCCAGATGGATTATGTGGACATCTATTATATACACCACGTTGATTCGCAAACCCCATTAGAGGAGATGCTCCGCGCCTTAGATGATCTCGTTCAGCAAGGGAAGGTGCGTTATACAGCATGTAGTAACTACCAAGCGTGGCGGTTATCCGAAGCGTTATGGCTCAGCGATGTAAACAATTGGGTCCGCTTTGCGTGCTATCAACCGCAATACAGTCTCGTTGTTCGGGATATAGAACAGGAGATTGTGCCGCTTTGTGAACTCAAAGGACTCGGTGTTGTTGTGTGGAGTCCATTAGCCGGTGGGTTTCTCTCTGGTAAATACAAACCGGGCGAGCGAACGCAAGGCGGAACGCGATCCGCGGAGGGGTGGGCATACCCGGAACGCTATTTCGCAGAAAACGCCGATGAAACGTTACAGGTGCTTCTTGACGTTTCTGATGAGCTTGGACGGAGTCCTGCACAGGTGGCATTACGGTGGGTCCTTGATCAACGAGCGATGACTTCGGTGATCGTCGGGGCGAGGCATACCGGACACCTGCGCGATAATCTCGGTGCAGCCGGATGGAAACTTGAAGCGGACGCACTCCAAAAACTCAATGCGGTCTCACATCTGCCTGACCGCTATCCTGAAGCGATGGAAAAAAATATGCATGAACGCAGGGATAGCGCCGTTGATATGCCTCGGTTGTAGATGACAAATGCAGCGGAAAGCCGAACTTTTCTCTTGCGGATTTGACTAACTTAAACAGTGAACACTTTTTAACGAATGAAAGTGGCACGGAAGAACGTATTATACCCTTTCACGCTGATTGATGTCAGGAGGGAGTCTCCATGTTAGGATTAGGAAGATGGAAAATTATTGCAATTGTCGGGGCAGTCGTCTTGATAGTAGCCGCTGTCGCCGTGGGGCGTATCGTCTTTACAAACTCAGACGGAACAGACGGTGCTGAAACGCCAGAAATAAAGACCGCCATGGTTGAACGCGGTGACATCGCTGTAACAATTGACGCGACCGGGACCATCAAGCCGTTGAATATTGTTGAAGTTAGTTCCAAAGCGAGCGGGAAGATTCTCGAGCTCAGGGTTGATGCAGGCGATTACGTTGAGAAAGATGAGATCATCGCCGTCATTGAAACCACCTACGTCCAAATTAGTTTGGAGCAGGCTGAAGCCGATTTGAGATCCGCGCAAGCGCGCCTACAACAGGCAGAAATTGACTTTGAACTCCAGAAAGAGCAGTCGGCAATCCAGATTCGTCAGGCGGAGGAATCTCTGATTGAAGCCCAGCAGCGACTCGTCCAGTTGAAGGAGGAGATCCGCCTTGAAAAGATAGCAAATGCCCGCGGTGTAATGGACGCAGAAAATAGCCTCAATATTGCCAAAATTCGGTATAAGTTGCTAACCTCTGGTGAGGTGCGGGAGGAAAATAGACGCCGCGCGAAAAATTCGTTGGATCAGGAAGAGGCGAACTTGGAATTGGTAACAGCAGAACATAAAAGAAATCAAACACTTTACGCGAAAGAACTCATTTCACAAGCATCGTTAGAATCTTCACAGGCACAACTTAAGTCCGCACAGGCACGCTATCAGTCTGCTGAAGAAAATCTGAAATTGGTTGAGAAACCCGCGACTGAAGCCGAACTCGAATTGGGAGCAGCCGATATTAAAAAGGCGGAATTTAACCTTGAAGTTGCCAGGGAGCGAGTGGTGGCTGAAACCACACGAGACATGGATATCGAACTGCAGCAGCAACGGATCGTCCAAGCGGAAGAGGCTTTGAAACTTACAAAGGCGAACCAGAAACAGATTGAGCGTAAACAACGCGATCTGGAGACCGCACGCTCATCAGTCAAACGCAGTGAAACGCAACTGGAACTCCGTCAGATTGAATATGACGATACCATCATCAAAGCACCCATCGCTGGAACAATCTTGGAAAAGAAAGTGGAGCAAGGGCAGGTAATTACCTCACGCCTCTCCTCACTCGCCTCGGAAGAAGGACAGACGCTTGTCACCATGGCAGACCTTGACACCGTCTATGTCGTAACAGAGGTAGATGAGACCGACATCGGTAAGGTGGAGATAGGACAACCCGTGACGATTACCGTCGAAGCCTATCCCGATACGCCATTTCAGGGGGAAGTCTTGAAGATCGCGCCCCAGGGACAATCCATTCAGAATGTGACGACCTTTGAGGTAACCTCTGAGTTGAAAAATGTGGAAGCTACAAGCACACGGCAAGGGATGCGGGCTGGTGCCGGAAGGTGGGGCGGCGGGACCCGTCCCGATATGGCGAATATGACCGATGAGCAGCGCGAACGTTTCCGTGCGATGCGTCAACAACGGCAGGCAGAAGGCGGGGGGCCAGGTGAAAGATCAAGACCAACCCCGCAAGAAGCAGAAGCACCCGCGCAACCGACACAGGAGCAACCCGTTGCAAGCGCCGAAGAGGCTGATGGAGGAGACGATTGGGGCGGACTTTTCGGCGGTTTCTTTGCGGAAGCCCCTCCTGAAGAAGCACCCGCACAAGCCGAACCGGCAGAGACTGATGAGGCAAAGATACCCTACCTCAAACCCGGAATGAACGCCACCGTCCAGATTTCGGCTGTTAACAAAACCGACATTCTCACCCTTCCCCCTGAAGCAGTGCTCGACATGCGAGGTAGGAAGATGGTCAGAATTGTTGGTGAAAATGGTCAACCCGGGCGTCCACAACCGATTGTCGCTGGTGTGAGCAGTTTTGACAAGATCGAAATTGTCTCTGGACTCACTGAAGGAGATATCGTCGCGATCGGCGGCATGCAACGCGGGGGTGCTGGGGGCGGTGAGGATTGGCGGCGACGCATGATGCAGAACCCAGCCTCCACAATGCGCAGAATGACTGGCGGTGGCGGACGCGGACGGTAAATACTATCACTTGGCTGGTAGAAGGGAACTCCGATTCCCGACACATTCTGTAGAATTAATTGAAGACTATGGTAAACCAGAAAAATAAACAGACATTTTCCGCCGACCTGGTAGGCGAGGATTGTATCTTCGCCTCTTTAGAATGTCTAATTAATTCTAAGTTTTACCATAAATGGCATCGAGAGGGAAGATTATGAGTATCTTGGAGAGTCTTACAAACGCATTGAGTGCCTTGCTGGCAAATAAACTCCGATCTATGTTAACGATGTTAGGGGTGATCATCGGTGTCGGTGCAATTATAACCACGACCTCAATTGGTGAAGGCGCGAAAGCCGATGTCACCGAACGAATTCAGACGCTGGGTGCGAACATTCTCGCTGTTCGCCCAGGTCAAAGCAGGTTCCGCGGGCGCGGTTCTGCGGATGCCCGTAAAAGTCTCACTGTTGCGGATATGGAGGCGTTGGAGGCACGTGGGCAGACTTTTGGATATGTCACGCCGGAGGTGAGCAGCCGCGCACAGGTGAAGTACCTAAATAAAAATGCGAACACAACCATCGTTGGAACGTCCCCAGAATACCTCGTCACGGCGAATTTTACCGTTGAGAAGGGCAGATTTTTTACAGACTCTGAAATCCGGTACCGTCAACGCGTATGTGTCCTCGGCAAAACCGTTGTTGACAATCTCTTTGGGGAAGTGGAACCCGTCGGTCAGACCGTTAAAATTAAGAATGTCGGTTTCCACGTCGTAGGCGTTATGAAGGAGAAAGGCGCGAGCGGATGGCGAAACCCGGACGACCAAGTTTTCATCCCCTATTCCACCGCTATGAAGCGTGTTTTCGGAGAGGATTATCTCTCCAGCATCAGTATACAAGCGAATGACGGTAAACTCCTTGAGGCAGCGGAAACCGAGGTAACAGAGTTGCTCCGAAAGCAACACAAAATCGCCCCAAATAAAGAACTTGACTTTCACGTCCGGAACCAGGCAGAATTCATGGAAACCTTGGAAGAATCAAACCAGACCTTTACGAACCTGATTTTGGGGATTGCTGTCGTTTCTCTCGTTGTCGGCGGTATCGGCATCATGAACATTATGCTCGTCTCTGTAACGGAGCGGACGAAAGAAATTGGGCTTCGTAAAGCCGTTGGCGCACAGCGTTCCGATATCCTCGCTCAGTTCCTCGTGGAGTCCACAAGCCTCGCCCTCGTAGGCGGGGTCATTGGTATTGGGGTCGGTATAGCCGGCGCGGAACTGGTGACATCCTTCTGGGAGTGGCGAACCCTGGTCTCGCCGATGTACGGAATGGTTTCTTTTGTTGTTAGCGCGTTGGTAGGCATCTTTTTCGGGGCGTATCCGGCATGGAAAGCCGCAAAACTTCATCCAATTGATGCACTCAGGCACGAATAATGCAAGGAAAAATTAAAACATGGAAAAGATAGCAGTTATTGCAGGTGTAGGTCCCGGTTTAGGGGCTGCGCTTGCCCGTAAATTTGTAAACGAAGGCTGTAATGTAGCATTACTGTCTCGCTCATCCGCCTACATTAAAAACCTCTCCACGAGATTGGGAGAATCCGGACGCACAGTTATCCCTATTCCCACAGATATTGCTGATGCGGAGCAGGTATCAGGGAGTTTTGATCGCATTCGAGAGGAACTCGGTGCTCCCGATATCTTGGTAAATCATGCCGCAAACGCCGCGTGGGGGAGTTTCGCAGACCTCACACCTGAAGCGTTTGAGGGCGCGTGGCGCGTCTGTACCCTCGGTGGGTTTCTCTGTTCAAAGCAGGTCGTTCCGGGGATGCTCAAGAAAGGTGGCGGAAGTATTCTCTTTACAGGAGCAACCTCTGCTGTCCGTGGGAGGGCGGGCGCGTTGGCGTTTAGCAGTGCCAAATATGCGACGCGCGGTTTAGCCTCGGCACTCGCTCGCGAAGTCGGTCCGCACGGTATCCATGTCGCCCATGTCATCATTGACGGGGTCATTGATACGCCGGGCGTCAGGCAACGCTATACACTCTCGGAGAATGAGCCGCTCCTTGAACCCGATGCCATTGCCGATACCTATTGGGCTTTGGTGCAGCAGGATCGGAGCGCGTGGACTTTTGAGGTGGATGTCCGTCCCCATAACGAGGAATTCTTTACGTAGATTTTTCCATCAGATCACGGAAGGCGCACTGATACAGCGCGCCTTAAATTTCTACGAACCTAAAACGTGCTCTCTTTTGAGGTCAACGGACACCAGCGCGTCGTCTCAAGATAACGAAGGAGCATAGCCTTCGCCTCTCGTGTCCCGATACGATGCAGCGCGTGAACCGCATCCCCGCGGACATAACGGTTTTCATCGAACAGCACGTTGTGTAAACTCTCAACCGCCTCAGCCGCATTCCGACCAATCCGTGCCAGCGCGAAGACCGCATTGCGTCGGGCACCATCGTGCGGATCCGTTAATGCCTTCACAAGACCGGGAACAGCAATGGAACTCGATTGACTCGTTGTTCCTAACGCCTCTATCGTATGCGACCGCACGGAACCTGACGCATCCGCTAACATTTCCACCAACGCAGGCACCGCAGATTCTGCCTTATTTCCCAAATCGCCGAGTGCTTCCGCCGCGTTATCCCGCACATGTTCACAAGAGTCTTTCAACGCCGCCTGCAAGGCATCGACGGCAGGCGTTCCAACCGCATTGAGCGCATAACACGCATTTCGGCGCGTCATCTCCGATTCATCTTGCAAACACCGCACCAATGCAGGCACTGCCTTCTCGCCAAATCGGGGCATTTCATAAGCCGCCTGCAATCCTGTCGATTCCGATGTGCTGTTGAGAGAACTGATTAAACCCGACAGTGATGCGCCGTTCGATGTTTTGTTGTGGGAGGGATTTTCAACCCCGAATTCCTGGCCCCGATGCCAGTTCCAAAGGTGCTGGAACATCTCCTGATGTTCAGAGGGTCCCACAGATGTGCCGTTTGCCCACTCTGTTTCCTTGTTTGCCCAAGTAGGTTCCTGCGGCTCTGACATCCGGGCATAGAGGAATTTCATCATGTAGCGTTTCTTCTCACTGCTGTTAGGCATTGCACGGTGCCAGAGGTCGTAGTTTGCGAAAGCAACCGTTCCCGCTTTTCCCATGATCGGTTGTTCCGGCGAGACCTCCGCGCCTTCACGCGTGCTATAATAATGGCTCATCGGGACCACACCCGTTGGACCGAGTTCGAGGGGAGTATCTTGTGGGTAATAGAAAACCAGCAGCCTGCGGGTATGATGAGACCAGCGTTTCCCTCCATCTTGGTGCATCCCTTGTCCATTGCTACCGGGAGGGTTGTAGTGCGGATGACGGTGCGGTTGCTTGTAGTGGTCCGCGCCAAGTAGGCTTGTCAGGGCTCCACTCACGTTCGGATCGTCAAGAATTTGCTGGATCTCTGGGATCCGCGGTATCATATTATTACCGGGATTGCCTTCCTTGTCAAAAACCGTTACCGTCTTTTCGTAGATTGCATCGTGGAATTGCGCAGGCAATGTCGTAGTGACGGTCACATAACCGTTCACAATGAAATGCCGCATCTGCGCGTCACTTAAGAGGTGTACTGCCATCTTTCCTCCTTTTCTAAAACTTATACCATTTCTGATTGAACTTGTAGCATAAACTTTAGCTTGTGCTTTTTTCACTTATTACGTTAAGTTCAATCCCAAAAACTCTTTATTTTTCTTCTACGAACTTTGCCCTTAAGGTCGATCCATTTCGCCCCAGCAATATACAATGTATTTTCCTGTTTTTCGGACTTGTGGATTTGTATCGTTTCTACCTGCATGAGCGGTTCACTTCTGTTTGACGCTCTCTTTTTGTCCCGTTTCTCTCTGCTTTTCAATGCGTATCCCTCCTTTTCAACGCCCCCCACGTCCCAGTCAGGATTCGTTTGCGTTGTAGACTGGGGGCAGCGGCAACGATAGCTTCCATCGCTTTCTGTTTAACAATCAACACATCTACTTCGTCAGTTTTATCATCGCCGTTTACATCTGTGTCATAAGTATTTTTATTCTCTATGGCACTCCGCACAATCAAGACATCAGATAAATCAACGTAACCGTCATCATTAACATCTGCATCTATTTCTCCACTCGCGAGTATAGGCGGACGCGGTGTAGACAGAACAGAAAGGAGCCGCGATTTATCTAAAATTATCGCTTCATCTAAAGTAAAAACAAGATCATCCACTGATGTGATCATATCATTTTTGCCCATCACCCGGCGTTTACCTTCATGAAAAAGAACATCTACATGATCCAATCCAAAAGCATGTCCAAGTTCATGTGCGAGGGCCCAACGCAAATATCCTGGTCTTAGTGCAGGCAACAACATTAAACGGTATCCAAACTCAGTCCCTCCAGGTTTACCGTCTCGCCCCCAAGTCAAATAATTATATCTTCCAACTACATTTCCACCTAATCTGTCGGTACCCGCCAAAAAAACAATATCTCCAGTATTGTCATTTGCTATTTGCCCATACCAAAACTCAAACCACAATTTATGCCCTTTACCCAAATAATCTCTCAAAGTATGATTACCTTTCTGAACTCTTATATTGTCGTTATACCTAAAGGTCTTACGCCCAAAACCGTGCCGTTCCATCTCGTCGGCATAAAACGTCTGAACATCCTTAACTATTCTATTAAAAACATTGAGTTTACTCTCATCTGCTCGCTGATCCGAGGGGATAAGATAAATCACCTCAAATGGATCTTGCGCATAGGCTAAGGAGGAAAAAAACAATAAACTCATAACGAAACAAAACTTTCTCATGAGATATTCCCTCTATTCTTCTCGTTATATTCCTCAATCATAAGTATGATACCACAACAAGGTAAAACGACGCGCCTGGACCATTCAATTTTCCGTGAAATTCCCCAAATTTCATAAGGGGGTCTGGAGAGCGACAACTTAAAAATCCGCGCAATCCGCGTCATCCGTGTCATCCGCGATTCAGACAATTTAACAATTCAATGACCCTGACGACGCGCAACTTTTAGCACACTCGATTGGAATTCTTTTTCAGTCATCGCTTCTCCTTTCAGGCTCACCCAACAGACGCTCATTGCGCGAGCGAGTGTCGGCATCTTCGCCTAAAATACCAGCCCCAACAAAGTGCAAGCACCAATCATAAAGGCTCTCGTCGCTCAGTTGGATGTTCGCTACTAACTTTGATAAATCACCTTGGATGTCTCCTACATCTTTGACAGCAAGCAAAAATGCTTCACTGTTACCATCTTCCTCATATTCCTCGAGTGCTACGGCGAGATACGCCTTTGCATACGTAGAATCTGCTAATCGCTTCCTGAGGCTCTCTTCATAGTTCCTACATTTTCTTCTTGCATCGACCCTTTAAAACGATTATACTTCACAAGCGAAAAATTTTCAAAGGCATTGTTGGTATGGAATATAAACTCTTAAAAATGGTATAAGAACTGTTTATCAGAGATAGCGTAACGACAGGAGGTCAATTTGTGCCGCCTGTCTCTTTTTTGTTGCATGCCAAGCCATTTTATGCTATCCTATGCCTAAAGATCCGGTAAACCTACGACGCAAACGACCAACGGAAAAGGAGACACCTTATGGCACCCGCACATCCTCTCCCACTTCCTTACGCACCTACAGAAACGGCGGAACTCTACCCGGAATCGGATGGAAAACCTATGGCTGAAACGGAACGCCATTTTAGAGAGCTCCTCAAGAATTTTAATCGCATCGAAAATCATTTCGCTCACCTCCCAGATGTCTATGTCCTCGGGGATATGATGATGTATTATGAAGAGGGGGACCCCCGTAAATCTATCTCGCCTGATATTTTCGTTGCTTTCGGTATCGGTAAGAAAGAACGGCGTATCTATAAGATATGGGAGGAGGGCAAACCCCCGGACTTCGTCTTAGAGTTCGCTAGGTAGTGTTTACATTGTGGCTCCGGATCCAGTCATGGCAAGGCTTCCATAGTTCTGCAATATCCATTTGATCTATAGACGTAAATTCTGATAGGCACTGACTTCCGGACGATTTTGATGATGGAATGTAAACACAACGTAGCAAAGGGACCTATCGCACTGACCTGACGCGAAAGGTGCAGCTTTATGCGGAGATCGGGATTCCTGAATACTTCATCTACGATGTGGATAGGCGTTATTTACCGTCCCCTTTGCTCGGGTTTCGTCTCATCGGAGACGCTTATGTTGAAATAGCATCCCTCGCCAGGGGTGGTCTTCCATCTGTGAGGCTGGGTTTAGAGTTCCATCTGCTTGATGAGAGTTTAGGAATTTACGATCCTGAGGCAGAAGCATGGCTAAAAACGTCTGCTGAACGCGCTGAGGACGCAGAAGAACGCGCCAATCAAGAAGCCGATGCTCGGCAGAAAGCAGAAGCCGAGGTTGTCCGGCTCCAAGAGGCGTTAGCACGTTTGAGCAATATTAGAAAATGAATGTTAGGTTTTTAGGTAAAATTAAAGCGGATCTTGACGCACAATATACCAACGTTGGAGGTTTCAGCATGGGACGCAGTTTTGACAAATCACTCGCATGGCAGAAGCGAGCCAAAGCCGCATTGGTCGGGGGTGGGCAACCCCATAAACAGAGCAGCCCTCCCAGACCTGTTATGATTGCAGGCGCGAAGGGCGCGCATTTTTGGGATGCCGATGGAAATGACTATATCGATTATCTGATGGGATTTGGACCTATGATCCTTGGACACGCCTATCCAACTGTGATTGATACGGTCACAAAGTATCTCGTTGAACGGGGGAATGTTTATAATTTCGGACATACCCTTGAGGTAGAACTCGCCGAAAAGTTGGTTCAGATTATCCCATCGGCGGACCGGGTTGCTTACTTTGTGGGCGGGTCGGATGCAACAACCGGCGCGATTAAGTTCGCTCGCGCATATACCGGTAGAGAAAAAGTGATTCGATCCGGGTATCACGGCTGGCATGATTGGTGTAGCCACGCGCGTGGACACCTATCGGGAGCTGCCGCCGCTACACTTAGCGTCGATTTCAACGATCTTGAAGGACTTGCTGACCTCTTTAAAGCACACCCTGACGAAATCGCTTGTTTGATTATGGAACCTTCCGGACAGGATCTGCCCAAAGACGGTTATCTTGAAGAGGCAAAGGCGCTCGTCAATGCCAACGGTGCCTTGATGATTTTTGACGAAGTCAAAACGGGATTTCGCTATTCGTTGGGCGGTGCACAGGAATATTTCGGGGTCACCCCGGATATGTCCGTTTTCGGAAAGGCACTCGCCAACGGGTTTGCGACGGCTGTCGTTGTCGGGAAAAAAGAGATTATGGATGAGGTGAGTGATGTCTGGGTAGCCGCAACCTTCCACGGCGAGGTATCGCTTGTTGCCGCCGCAATCGCCACAATTGAGGAACTTGAGGCGCAGGATGGTGTCGCCTTCATGTGGAAACAGGGGCAGAAGTTGCTGGATGGCTACAGAGAAATGACGGTGCGTCTCGGTATTGAGAATGCCCGTATCGGTGGCATCGGCCCCATGCCCTACTTCGGCTTAAGTACCAACAGCGATGACGAACGCCAAAAACGGTTCCATGAGACCTTCTACGAGGCAACCTTGGAGGGTGGTTTATATCTGCCTGAAGGGCATATCTGGTTCATGTCCATGTCGCATACCGATGAAGATGTCGCGAAGACCCTGAGTGTCTCTGAGGATGCTCTCAAACGCGCCAAAGCGGCATAGTAAGAACAAGATCGCTGAAGGATCGTAAGGATCAGGAATGTGAATTACGCTTTCTGTAAGCCGGTCACAATTCCTCGGAAACACCGAAACTTCACCGAAAACTTGCCCGAAACGAAGTGGCGGGCAGCCCAGGAGCAATAGTTAAAAAAATGGCACAAGTTACCGATCACACCAAACCGTTTATTGTTGATAAAAATCTCGGAACAGCACTCGACATTGATAACGCACAACTCACCGAAACAACCGCCGATGGGACCCCTGTTGTCGCACCGACGCAAGAACAGAAATATCTCTTTGACATGCGTGGATGGCTTCTGGTTCCGGATGTGCTGTCAGGTGATGAACTCGCCGAGATGCAGGAGTTCGGATATAAACTCCGCCACGAACCGGAGTCGATTCCAGAGCATGAACGCTCTCCGCTCGGGGGTCCCATGCAACGTCTTGCCGACCATCCGAATGTCATCGGTTTTCTCAACGAGTTTCTCGCACATCCAGCGCTGTCAAGCCAAGAATGCTACGGCTTCCGTATGGAATCGTGTAGTTTGTTCTATCGAACGGTAGGGGATGGAAACTTTGGACCCCACAACGGAAACGGGATGCTCCGTTTCCCGGGCGATTCGCATCTCTATCGGTGTATCCCCGGCAGAGGCTATAGCGGCTTAACACGCATCGTCTGGGAACTGAATCCCGTCAAATATCGGCAGGGAGGCACCCTCTTTATTACTGCGAGCCATAAAGCCGTCTACACAGCACCCGACACAATCCGAAGCCAAGACTCCCTGATTTGGGATACGTATGAGTGCCCTGCTGGGTCCCTCCTTTTTTTCACTGAGGCGTTGACCCATAGCACGCACACGTGGACAAACGAAGAAAACGATCGTCTCGCTATTTTCAGTTGCTACAATACGGTCAATAGCAAGTGGCACGATTGGGATCCGCACCCGAAGTTGTTAGCCGAAATGCCTGCCAAACGGCAGACCCTTTTCCGTCCCGTTCGCGCTGCCAATAATTTAATCGGTGAGACCTATCGTCATTAAGACGGTTGAAGGGTTGTCAATTAACAGTTAACATGCCTCACAGTGAGAGCGATTAAAAGAGATATTTCGTAATAACCTCCGCAAACTTGGAATATTCCAAAGATGTGTCGATTGTTACCAGAAACCTCATAACTGACAACTCATAACTGACAACCGATAACTCTAAAATAAGGAGGCGTTTACATGCGTCAGATTGGATCAACTCCTGTTACCGCACCCGGTTGGACTGCGAAACCGAAAGATGGGATCGCTATCGTCGATTGTGATGTCCACCACAATTTCCGCCATCCTACGCAGCTGTTGCCCTACCTGTCTAAATTCTATCAGGAACATCTCCTCGACCAAGGGTTACATCTCGGCGGATATCCGAATATCCCGATTCGAAGCAATCGTGTAGACCTCAGGGGACGGATTGAAGAAGCCACCGAATCGACCCCCAAAAACTCCGGCGGCGACCCCAGAGATTTCAATTTCACATTGGAATTCCTCCAAGATGAGCACCTTGATGTCTGGAATATTGATATTGCCGTCCTGACGGGACCCCCTGTCTTCTATGGGTATTCCGGCGTTCCTGATCCCGATTGGGGAGCTGCTCTTTGCCGGGCTTTTAATGACTGGACAATCGAACATTGGCTTGAGAAGGATGAGCGTGTTGTTAACGCCATTCTCGTCTCGCCTTCCGATCCACCCCAAGCCGTGGAGGAGATTAACAGACTCGCACACCGCAAGGACACTGTCGCCGTTATGGTGCCGATGGGAACGAGTCGTCCGTTTGGGAACCGCTTCTATCATCCCATCTGGGAAGCGTGTGCGGAACACGGATTGTCTGTCATTTCGCACATCGGCGGTGGTGGCGGTGCGACCCGAAACGTACCCACCCCGGTCGGACATCCGACCTACTACATAGAAAGCCGGATGAGCCGTCCGTATGTCGCCAGCACACACGCGACATCGCTGATCTGCGAAGGGGTCTTTGAAAAATTTCCGAACTTCAAGTTCGCACTCATTGAAGCACAGCAGATGTGGGCGGTGCCGGTGATGTGGCATCTGGATACCGACTGGAGAGCAATACGCGACCAGACACCGTGGCTGAAACGGTTACCGAGTGAGTATTTCCGTGAGCACATCCGAGTCGGATCGCAGCCGATGCACGAACCTGAGAAGCCGGAACAGATGTACCAGATGTTGGAAATGCTGCACGCAGATGAAACGCTAATATTCTGCTCAGACTTCCCGCATTTCGACTGGAACGATCCGGTAACGGTTTTCCCGAAGCTTCCAGAGGACTTACACCATCGGATCTTCGCCCAAAACGCCCTTGATATGCTGCGGTTGGATGTCGAAGAAACCAACGGATCCGCGAATCCAGTGGCAAATTAACCGAAACGCAAAAATACCGGATTTAGTCTGGGAATAGACTCAATCCATACGCAAGTCGCGTGTGGACTTGCGGGACAATGTATTATACCATTTCTAAAAGTTTATATCGCATTAACCGCACCTTCCTGCACAGACTAACAGTCTATGCTACAAGAAAGCACAAGACAAAAGTTTATGCTATAATTTCAATCAGAAATGGTATTACATTGCAAAAACACGCAGGCGGATATACGCAAAGGTACTTCCAATGCCCAACCCGCTTGACCGAACCGCAAGGAATAATTAAAAATATGGCACGTGTTGTTGTTGGAAAAGTATCAGAGATTCCACCTGGGAACCGCAAGATCATCGTCCCGTTTCGAGGGAAGGCGGGCATTGGGGTCTTTAATGTTGATGGCAAATTTTACGCCATCCGTAACATCTGTCCGCATAGGCGGGGACCCCTCTGCACAGGTGAACTCAGCGGTAGGTTCGCCGCCGATGCACCGCCTTCCATTCAAGGGGCAACGCTCTCTGTCGATAATTTAGGCGAGATATTGCGCTGTCCATGGCATCAATGGACATTTGACATTGCCACCGGACAGTGTCTCGTCGATGAAACCTTGCGGGTAGCGACGTATCCGGTCAAGGTTGACGGTGATGATGTCGTCGTCGAATACGATGGTTAAGTGAATTAAAACCCAAATTGCTACCTAACGAGTATTATATGTTTATTTAAAGGGAGGTGTCGGTCGATTTTCCTACCCCATGGGAGTAGTATGTCTATAAAAAGGTGACTTAATCTTGCCGAAGGGCACAATACGCCGAAACGGAGGACAAAATGATTAACAGAACTCCGAGACATAAGTTTATTATAGCCATTACGGCGACTGTTTTAATGGCGACAAGCATAGCACAGGCGCGTCAGGCGATTACCGATGGGTTGGTGAGTTACTGGTCGTTCAATAAAGATTCGGTTGCAGGGAAAACGGTTAAAGACCTTGTCGGTGCAAACGATGGAACCATGGATGGGAATGTCGAGGTCGTTGATGGTACAGTCGGTGAGGCACTCAAGTTTAGTGGTGGGCATGTTGATTGTGGAGCGGATAAGAGTTTAACCGACATTGGTGATCAGATTACATTGGAGGCGTGGATAAAACCTGAGAAACCGGGTTGGGCGATTTTCGCCGGTATATCGAGATCAGGAAATAACTCCTATGTGATTGCGTGGTCAGATCAAACTCGAGTCGATTTTAATCTCTGGAACGGTGCCTTAGAGACGTGGCCCTTTCACAGTGTAGGGCAGCCCGATGTAGGGAAATGGCATCACATCGCTGGTGTCTACGACGGTTCCGAAGCCATTATTTATATCAATGGTGAAGTGGATAACGAGAAAAAATTCGAGGGTGTCCTGAAACATAACGGAGAAAACTTTTGGATGGGTGCCCGAAAATCGGACGGACTTCCCTACCACGGTCTTCTCGACGAACTTCGTCTCTACAACCGCGGTCTCAGTCAAGCGGAAATCGAAAATAACCTCGAAGCGGAAGGGCTTGCTGTCGAACCGACCCAGAAATTGGCACTCACTTGGGGCGCAATAAAGGTTTCAAAGTAGGGGTATCCCTCGGGCTCGGTAGGTGTGGTTTCTAACCGGGGTCCCCGCCCGTTACTGGGAAGCGACACCGGGTATTGTTAGAAAATTACCGAGTTAAATTCTTAATCTTCATCTGACCTTGCCTTTCTGAGAGAATGAAACACATAATGAACAGGCAATCGCGCTTTTCCATTGAAGAACTTACGCGCGACCATCCGAATTGGCAGGAATTCGTTGCGCTCGTTGAGGACTTAAACCAAGAGGGTTGGGCATTTAATCCGTATTTTGAGCAGTTTTCACGCTATTTTTTAGCGGCGAAACAGGACGGTGCTATTGTCGGATTCCTCATGTTTGTGGTGTGGGACATCGGTCCCCACGACCGCGACCATCCACCTATTGAGATACATGGAAAACCGCTAAAAGAGGCGAAAATCCTCGCGTTTGGCGTGAAGGAAGGATACCGACGGCAAGGCATCGGCACCGCGCTTCAAGAATACACCATCAAACAAGCCAAGTTGTTTGACTGCTATCAAGTCCGATCCGTCAGCGGTGAAAATCATCCTGAAAACCATCATCTCAAACTCGTGATGGGGTTCGCTATAGAACCGATGGAACGCGATGAAAAGTGTTTAGCGTTTGTCATGCCTCTTAAATCATCGACAGAGCGGTAATTTTTATGAGACAGTTAACCGACGCTGAGAAACAGCAACTTGCAGGAAAAATTAAAGATGAGCAAGAACGCCAGCAGGGACTTCGGGAAACGAATTCCGACCTACCGGAAACTTTAGAAGCAGCGTTAGCAGAAACGGGGGTTGTCCGTAAGTTTGGGCTAAACTATTTCTGGAAGTATGGTATGCTTGGGATTATCCTCTGCTTGCTTGCCTTCAACGTGTTTCAACTCCTCAGGTGGAGAGGCTCTAATGATTACCTCAACGTCAATCTGGTGGTTGCATTGATGTTACTG
The DNA here is from genome assembly GCA_009839745.1 of Candidatus Poribacteria bacterium. Lineage (NCBI taxonomy): Bacteria > Candidatus Poribacteria > Candidatus Poribacteria bacterium. The sequence continues at coordinate 24,869 of VXPE01000009.1, read as the reverse complement.
TTCAATCATATTGCTTTTCACTTCACAAAAGCAGGGTGGACAAGCCGTGTGATGAAAATAACTGCAGGCATTTGGGCAGTACTTGGATTGGTTTACATATTCTGGGTATTTAGGTAGGCACGCTGTTTGCCTGGGGAAAAAATGATTAAAGCAGTCTTCTTTGACCTTGATGGCACACTCTGCGACTCCGACACAGCATGGAGCATCGCGCAAAGCGAAATGTTTCAGCTTTTATGCGAGCAGTATCCGAATGTTTCGGAAGAGGCTCTTACAGCAGCATGGAGAACCGTCCATCAGGAACTCTTCAAGCAACTCAACGCCGGAAAATGCGCTATGGCAGACGTGAGAGACTCGCGTTTCCAATGTTTGTTCAAAGAATTGGATCTACCCATAGATAGGGGTATGGAAGAAGTAAGCGACTTTTTCTGTTCGCGCTATCTCACAAGTTTACGGCTTTACGACGATGTCACCGTCCTTGCGGAATTAGGCGCATATCATGTCGGTATCATTACAAACGGAGCACACGATAACCATACCGACAGTCAGCTTTCTAAAGTCCGACACCTTGGACTCAGCCAACGGATCCAATCGCTTACAATTTCCGGTGAAATCGGAGTCAGAAAACCGAGGGTCGAAATCTTTCAAGTGGCTTGTGAGCGTGCTGATGTTTCACCGAAAGAGGCTCTGTTCGTCGGCGATACCCTTAAAAACGACATCGTTGGTGCCAACCGCGCGGGCATGACCAGCGTCTTCATTGACCGAAAATTAGATGGACTTATACCGGAAACATCAGAAGAACGACCTGACTATTCAATCTCAAATCTACATGATGTTTTATCCTGCTTGTAGTTTAAAAAGATCTCGCGCTTTAATGCCTTTCTCGCGACGTAGAGGGATGTAATGATTGATCCGAAATTAAGGGGAAAAGTTGCGCTGATTACAGGTGCCAATCACGGTATTGGCGAGGCAACTGCTTTAGCGTTAGGCAACCAAGGCGTGAAAGTTTTCGCTTCATTTTTTCGTCCTCCGTGCCAATACAGCGAAGCAGAATTAAAGCGTGCCGAAGAGACTGGATTGGGCGGAGATATCCTCTACCGAGCCATGCAGCAAAAGCCTATTGCGCATCTGGTCAACTGGTTTGAAGAAGCGGGCATGGCAATATCTGTCTTAGAAGCAGACCTTGCTGATGAAAGAAACATCTCTAAACTTTTTGATGTATGTGAGAAGGAACTGGGGCCTGTTGACATCTTGATTAACAATCACACGCATTGTGTTTTGGAGACATTTGATCCTGAGCAAACTTCAACAGACGAGAGCGGTATTTTTCTCACAACCGCTGCAAACATTGATGCCCATTTTGTTGCGAATTCCCGAGCGTATGCATTGATGATGCAAGCGTATTTGAAGCAATATCTTAGAAATGGGCTCAACTGGGGACGCATTGTAAATACGAGTACGGATGCCGCACGCTGCCATCCCCTAAATGTCAGTTATGCCGCAAGCAAATACGCAATTGAATCCTATAGTCACTCCGCTGCGTGTGAGATGGGAAAATACGGCATTACAGTGAACGTCATCGCACCTGGACCGATTCAGACGGGCTACATTCTACCTGAGGATGAAAAAGCAATCGCAGAATCTACACCGTTAGGTAGGGTTGGCAGACCTGAAGATGTAGCGGATGTCACGGTTTTCCTCTGCTCCGAACAAGCACGTTGGCTCACAGGGCAGTTGTTCTATGTGGGTGGCGGTCATCGGATACCTGGATAGACAGGACACAGGCGTTTACAAATAATTCAAAGATGGAAGCAAGGGGTGCCTACAATGGACAAGAGCTACAATGTCGCAATAATTGGGTGCGGTGGAATTTCTCACATGCACGCCGGATGGTATGTGAATGAACCGAGGACTTCTCTGATTGCGATTGCCGACATTAACGCAGAGGGACTGAAAGCCTACGGTGAACAGTATGGTATCGAAAAGCAGTATACCGATTACATTGAGATGCTCGAAACGGAGGAGATCGATCTGGTCTCCGTGTGCACCCGCCCGAAATTGCATGCGCCGGTCGTGATTGAAACCGCAAAACACGGTGTACAAGGGATTCTTTCAGAAAAACCGATGGCAGAGAATCTCGGACAGGCGCGAGAGATGCTTGAAACCTGTGCACAGCACGGTGTGAAATTGGCAATCGACCACCAGTTACGGTTTAACGCCCCGTATGTCTGTGCAAAGCAGCTGATTGCAGACGGCACTATCGGTGATCTCTTTCGCATTCACGCCATCTGTGGCGGTGGGGACCTGAAGGACAACGCCACGCATACCGTCGATCTCATGCGATTTATCTACGGTGATCGTCCTGTCACTTGGGTCATTGGCCAGATTGAACGTATTGACACCCCCAAGAAATACGATCTGCACTCCGAGGATTTCGCGATCGGTTACTTCAAGTTTGAAGACAACGTTCGCGGCATCATTGAATCGGGCAGCGACACTGCCCCTGGGTACCACCATATCTACTGCTACGGAACGGAAGGCGAGCTCGAACTCGCTGCCCCTCGTGGACTACCGCTCCGTTTCCGCACTTCAGAATCGGGGGGTGTTTGGGTATCCCCTGAACTCCCTCCGGAGGGTAACCCTGTGCGGGACATGATTGCAGCGATTGAAGAGGATCGAGAGCATCGCTCCAGCGGTTATCAGGGATATGCGACGCACGAACTCCTGATGGCGATTTATGAGTCGTCACGGAAACGGCGACGGATTCATCTGCCTCTCGAAGAGATGGAATCACCCCTAACGTTGATGATTGAGGAAGGCTGGATATAGATATGAACACAACCATCCAGAAAACGGAAGCACTCATCCATTCCACACGCGTATTGGATGCGATGTATACGGACGACCCTTACCGCCCGCGTTACCACTTCACCCCGCCATTCGGTTGGATGAACGATGTCAACGGTTCAATCTTTTGGAAGGGACGATACCACATCTTCTATCAGCACAATCCCGAAGGTGGCTATTGGAAATGGATGCAATGGGGACATGCATCGAGTGTGGATCTGGTCCATTGGGTGCATCACCCCATCGCTTTAACGCCCGACCTCGACGGACCCGATCGAGACGGATGCTTTAGCGGGGGTGCCCTCGTGAGTCGAGAGGGAACGCCAACGTTCATCTATCATGGGGTCCCCGACGGAACCTGTATCGCAACGAGTGATGATGATTTACTCATCACATGGGACAAACATCCAGCCAATCCAGTGATTCCAGTCCCCGCGTCCGGTGAAAAAGGACACGGCGACTATATTGTATTTGACCCGTGTGCTTGGTTGGAAGGTGATACCTATTACGCACTCATCGGTAACAGGATACCGGGACAAACTGGGGACGGAACTGCGCTGTTTAAGTCGTCTGACCTCGCGGCGTGGGAATTTGTACGCTCCTTTTATCAGTCGCGGCGCGAATGGACAGACCCAGAGGAGGACTGTGCGGTCCCCGATTTTTATCCGTTAGGCGATAAGCACATGTTGCTGTTTTGTAGCCATTGGCAAGGCACACAGTATTACCTCGGCAGATTTGAAAACGAGCGGTATTATGCTGAAAACTACGGACGCATGAGTTGGGCGGGTGGGCTGCTCGGTGGACCCCGTTCACTGTTAGACGCCCAAGGACGCCGTATCTTTTTCGATTGGATTCGCGAAATCCAGGGCATCAAACAGGAACGCGCCGCCGGTTGGTCAGGCGTTATGACACTCCCGCGTATCCTTTCCCTCGCAACCGATGGGAGTTTGCAGATTGAGCCGGTCCCAGAACTGGAATGTCTACGGATGAACCCGACAGTCCGTGAAAATATCACGTTGAACGCTGATACGTTGGACTTGGAAGATGTCCAAGGGAGTTGCCTTGAGTTGGAGGTCGAAATTGACCCAGGCGATGCAACTGAGATCGGCGTTCAAGTGCTCTGCGCACCCGATCAGTCTGAACAAACCGGGATTCTATATGTGCCGGCAGAGGGAACGTTAAAAATCGACATCAGTCGTTCCACCTTAAACGAAGCCATCCGGTATCCGCACTACAGGGACGCGGGTGGCACTGCGAGATTGCCGGAGTCAGAACAGTTTGTGGACGCACAGCGTGCACCCTTCACGTTGAAGGGCAACGAAACGCTTCAGCTCCGCGTTTATGTCGATAAATCTGTCATTGAGGTGTTCGCTAACGGTAGGCAGTGCATTACACAGCGGGTCTATCCGACGCGAGCCGATAGCACCGGTGTGCGGTTGGTGAGTCGTGGTGGACAGGCACGCTTCCAATCCGTTCAGGCATGGGAGATGGCCCCCGCATTTTGAGGGAAGGTTGACTTTTGCCGTGAAATGGCATATACTCTTCCTAAGAAGGGGAGTAAAGATTTAGAGGTGAACATCATGGCGTATGAGATTCCGAAAACAGTCTTAGGTCGCACGGGATTGACGGTTACCCGACTCGGTACCGGCGGCGCGTACTGCGAATCCGCTGACGGTTACCGCAAGGCACTTGATGCCGGTGTCAATTATATGGATACGGCACGCGCATACAGGGATGGCGAGGACGAAAAAGTCATTGGAACCGCCATAAAAGGGCAGCGCGATCGGCTGATTCTCGCGACGAAAACCAATAAGCGCGATGCAAAAAACGCACGGATAGATCTCGAAACATCGTTACGGCTGCTTGGCGTTGATTACATCGATATTTACCAACTCCATCATCTGAACACGAAAGCCGAACGCGACCAAGCCTTGGCACCCGGCGGCGCATTAGAGATGGCACAGAAGGCACGAGATGAAGGACTCATCCGCTTCATCGGTGTTACCGGACACGATTGGGTTGAGATCCAGCACGCCGTTGACACGGGGTTTTTCGATACCGTCCTCTGTTGGTATAATTGTGCGATGAAAACGCCAGAGACTACCGTTTTCCCTGCTGCTGACAAACACAATACGGGGGTCGTTATCATGAACGCCTCGCGGAATGACAGACTTTTTGGGGACGCAGACGCTCCATCTCCAGAACAATTCTATCGCTATGTGCTCAGTCATAAGAGTGTAAATCTAACGATCATGGGATTAAGGGACGTTGAGCGATTTCATCGGATCGCAGAAGCACTCTCCGAGCAAGAGACCTTAGCCTCGGAGGCGAGAGCAGATTTGGAAAGGTATGGGGCGCAGCGGCTTAAAGAAGGCGCACTGACTTAACGCCGATACTGAAATACGTGAACGAGTCAACGTGGTAACAACGGATAGGACTTTCAATGGATAAAAGCGCATCAGATCAGACAAATTCCGCTTCGGAAGAGTCTTATCCGCATGAAAAACGCAATCTATTTGTCTTCGCGCTAAACCAAATTCTGATGCGGCTCGGCTGGATGTTCAAAGCCGAGTCTGTGGTCATTCCGGCGTTTATCGATATCTATACCTCGTCTGGAACCATCCGCGGATTGCTACCCCTCATTCTTCGGATCGGACAAAGTCTCCCCCAATTTCTCGTCGCGCAACGGGTCGCAAGGATGCCCAAAAAACAGGGATTCTTTATTCTCACAGGGTTCGGTTTTACTGTTCCGTGGTGCATATTGTCTCTAATATTGGGCTTAACGAGTTGGTCAGCAAACGTCATTGTCGCTATTTTTCTTCTGCTGTGTACCATCCATTGGCTCATGGTCGGTTGCAATCATCTGGCGAACGGAACGTTACAGGGAAAACTCATCAGCCCCCAAAAACGGGGCAGGCTCCTCGCCTATTCCAATGTCATCGGGTGTTCACTTTCGATCGGGGTTGCCATTTACCTCATGCCCCGCTGGCTTTCTGAAACTAACCCGCGCTATGCAACCATCTTTGGTGTAACGGCGGGAGCCTTCGGTATCGCCGCCGTAATCAGTTTTTGGTTTAGGGAACTCCCATCACAGCCCGAAGGCACGGCACCTTTTTTCAAATTTCTCGGTGATGCCCTCCTCTTACTGCGACATGATAGAAATTTTCGTCGATTTGCGCTCGTTATCCTCCTGTTTTATTCCATCTGGCCCCTTTTTCCACACTATGCGGTTTTCGGAAAACGGACCTTAGGACTCGCCTCTTCCGGTTTTGTCACGTTAATAGTGGCACAAAATGCTTCCAATGCGCTTGGTGCTGGTGTCATGGGCAACATCGCAGACCGCTCAGGTAACCGATTCGTCCTGCGTCTTCTGATATTAATCAGTGCGTTTACACCGTTACTGGCGGTCGTCATTAGTCGCATGCCTTCCGGGGCACAGCTTTACTGGATTATCTTCGCCCTTATCGGATTTACACCCGTGTCGGCCCGTATCGTCACGAACTATACGCTTGAGATCGCACCGCAGGAGAAACACCCTCAATATCTCGGCGTGATGAGTCTTTTTCAGGCGATCCCCTTGTTTGTTTCACCCTTGATTGGGACATTAATCGAGGAATTCGCCTTTGAACCCGTTTTTATCACCTGTTCGGTACTTGTTGCTTGTGGATTCGTGCTGACCTTCAGATTGGAGGAACCGCGCTTCAACCAAGGGACTTGAGGAAAGGAACACCCGCATGGCAGAGAAAATGTCGTGCCCATTTTGCGGCACCCCCGTCGAAGTCGCTGTCGAAAGTTCTCCTGAGTGGTATCGCGATCCTTCTTTACCTGTCTACCGAATCGACTGCCATGACAACTGTAGACGGTATTGGCTCGAAGCAATTTCTGACCCCCATCCACAAATTGATCCCACTATCCTCACCTTCTTAGACTCGCTCCATGATGAACAACGAACCTTTATCTCCGAATCAACATGACATGCTTGTGATAACGGCGTTTTGATCGTTTATAACGAAAAGATTTTACAATACCTTGCCACGGATTGGCAGTATGCAAAAGCCGCTATTACATTATATGCGTTGAGGAACGTTTCGTTCCGAATTAGTGGTGCTGGATTTGATACCGCGAATATGTTGTTTTTCGTATACGCTGCGGACGCACGATTCACACTGAGACTCTATCGAGCTGGAACGCCTGTCCATAAAATTCGATCCGAAATCTATTGGTTAAAGGCTTTATGGAACAACGGACACATCAAGACCCTTTCACCTGTGCCTGGACGTGATGGTGAAATGGTTCAATGTATCTCCCCAACCGACCAACCCTCACGCTATGCGACTCTATACGATTGGATTCCTGGCGAGACGCTTAATACACTCCCGGCATCAGAAAGAACACCAGAATTGATTCGGCGGCTCGGTATCATAGTGGGACGCATGCACCGTGTATCCGAAATCTTGGAACTCCCCCAATGGTTTACCCGTCCCCGATACGATGCAAACTGGTTTATCTCGAAAATTGAAGAGGCACTTAAAAGTGATGAGATAGACGCTTCGCCAGAGGATCGCACGAAACTGCTCTCGCTTTCTTCGCGCTTCTCACGATTTGTCGCAGAACAGAGGGAAGGACGGGATGTTTTTGGGTTGATTCACTCGGATCTGGCACCCCATAATATCATTATCTCCGACGGACAACCTTGCCCAATTGACGTGCGTGAATTTGGGTTCGGTTATTATCTCTCCGATATTTTAACGATTTCACGTCATCTCAGTGAGGATGAAAACGCAGTTTTCTTTGAGGGGTATCAAGAGATCCGATCACTCTCGACGGATTACCCGCAACAGTTGGCTCTATTTGAAGAGTTGCGTATGCTGTAATCTAATCTTTGAATAATTCAGGTTTCCGTTCTTGGAATTTACCCGTCTGGGTAAAGACAGTATAGAATCATTTGCCTTTACATCTGTGAAGTCTTATCGGTCATTGAATGGCCCTGAGTGAGGGTATCGGGGGTATTGACAGAAAATGCCTATGGACGTATAATCAAATTATCATTGGATTGATGGAATGAAGGATATAAATTTATGGTTACGTAGGTGCAGGAAATAGATATGACAACAACAACTATGACAGAGACAACACAAAGTTATTTAGAATTGGAAAGCGAAAGTAGTAGACAAACCAATCCTGGCTTCCAAAGCACGCTCGACTACATCCGCGAGAAATCCACATCTGAATACGGCAAAGGCGAACTTTTCGAGCGGTTGATGCTCACATATTTCAGTGAGGATCCCGACTATAAAGAACAATTCTCTGAAGTCTATCTTTATAAACAGTGGGCAGCAACCCGAACGGAATTCGACGGACGCGATATAGGTGTCGATCTCGTTGCACAAAAGCAAGATGGTGGATACTGTGCCATCCAGTGCAAGTGTTATGCAGAAGACACACGGGTTTCAAAGCCAGATATAGACTCATTCATCTCTGCCTCAGCAAGTGAAATCTTTACCTCACGAATTCTTGTAAATACTGGCGGTGAAATTGGAGAGAACGCTCTCAGGACTATAACGCCGTTAGGAGATAAATTCCGAGTCATCCGCTTCAGTGATCTTGAAAACAGCCCGTTTGAATGGCCCGACCTGAGCCTACAGGAACCTGAACAACTCACCTATAAACAAAGACCATTCAGCTTGAAGGATCATCAAAAAGAGGCGTTTGATGATGTTATCAAAGGTTTCAAAGAATACGACCGTGGCAAGCTTATTATGGCGTGCGGCACAGGTAAAACCTTTACAGCACTGAAAATCGCTGAGGAAATAGCCGGAACCGATGGCAGAGTGCTGTATCTCGTGCCATCTATCGGTTTGCTTTCACAGGCGATGCGGGAATGGTCAGACCAACGGGGTATACCACACAGTTATATCGGCATCTGCTCGGATACCAGCGCAGGCAGGACAAGCGAGGATGCCTCTATTCAAGAACTCAAGATTGACGTAACTACAGACCCTTCATTAATCTTACCTACATTGCAGAACCCCGACAGCAGCAAAATGACGGTCGTTTTCTGCACATATCAGTCACTACCACTCATTGAAGAAGTTCAGAACCACGGCGCACCTCCATTTGACATTATTTTCTGCGATGAGGCACACAGAACCACCGGTGTTGATAAGTCTGAAGATAAGACCTCGCCATTTGTTCTTGTCCACGATGCCGCTCGGATTCGCGCCGATAAACGTCTCTATATGACCGCCACTCCTAAACTTTATACGGAAAACGCAAGGAGACAAGCCGCAAACTATAACGTTGAAGTGTTCTCTATGGACGACGAAGAGAAATACGGTCCACAGTTTCACCGACTCCCTTTCTCCAGAGCCGTTGAACTCGGCGAACTGTCCGACTACAAAGTCGCTATTTTTGGTATATCGGAACATGAAGTTAATGCGAAACTTGCAGGCAATACCGGTAAATACGGTAGCGAAATCAACATCAACGATGCAACCCGAATCATCGGCTGCTGGCGCGCACTACAAAACCCTGAAAATAAGGGGAAAGACGACGAAACGCTCAGACCCCTGAAACGCGTTATCGCATTCACAAACAGAATTAACGAGTCAAAGGCACTGGCGCGCTATTGGAACGATATTATTGAGGATGCCCTCGAAAAACTGCCAGAGGATGAACAACCTACCAACTTTTTATGCGAAACCGAGCACGTTGACGGCACCGTCCACGCCCTGAACCGAAAAACACGCCTCGATTGGTTAAAAAACGAGAACTATAACGATGGCGAAGACGATGACGTTTGCCGTATCCTCTCGAATGCCAGATGCCTTTCCGAAGGTATTGATGTCCCTGCCCTCGATGCCGTGATCTTCTATAAACCTCGCAAATCCCACATTGATGTTGTCCAAGCAGTGGGTCGCGTCATGCGGAAGGCACCGGGGAAGCAATTCGGTTATGTCATATTGCCCGTTGCTATCCCCGACGATCAAGACCCTGCTGCAGCTCTAAATGACAATGAACGGTTCTCTAATGTCTGGAGCGTTCTCAACGCACTCCGTTCACACGATGACAGGTTCGATGGTCAAATCAATAGTATTGACCTCAATAGAGAGCTCCCCGATTCTATTGTCATTGGTGGGGGTTCCGATTGGGCACCTGAACAACTTTCACTGTTGCCAGTTGAAATTCCCGTCGAAGCGATACTCTCAAAAATCGTCCAGAAGTGTGGCGATAAACCATACTGGGAAAACTGGGCAAAGGATGTCGCTGATATTTTTGAGCGACTCGTTATCCGCATTCAAAATCTACTGGATAATCCCGAAAACGCTACATTGAGCGAACGGTTTGAAAATTTCCACAGCGAGTTGAAAAAGACGATTAACACGTCTATCACCCGCGACAATGCAATAGATATGATGGCGCAGCACATTTTGACCAGTCCTGTCTTTGACGCGCTTTTTGAAGACTACGACTTTTCATCTGGTAACCCTGTAGCAACAGCACTCGATAACCTACAAAAGGACTTTGCGGAATTCGGACTTGAGAACGAGACGCGGGATTTGCGGGGGTTCTATGACAGTGTCCAGACGCGCGCCAGCGGTGTCAAGAGTAGCCAAGGACGACAAGAGGTGCTATCAGATCTCTACGAGCAGTTCTTCAAAAAAGCACTGAAAAAAGAAGCAGACCGACTCGGCATCGCCTATACACCAATACCGCTTGTGGACTTCGTCTTGCATAGCGTTAATGACATATTACAGGAGGAGTTTGGAAAAACCATCAGTGACAAAGGTGTCCATATGCTTGATCCGTTCACCGGCACCGGTACATTCATTGTGCAGCTCCTACAATCTGGACTTATCCAGCACGAAGATCTTGAGCGGAAGTATCGCAAAGAACTCCACGCAAACGAGATTCTCCTACTCGCTTACTACATCGCATCTGTCAACATTGAAGAAGCGTTCCGAGGACAGCACAAAGAAGACAATGGATATGAACCGTTCCACGGTATTATCTTGACCGACACCTTCAACCTGAATAAATCCGAAAAACCAACGCTTTTCCCGAAGGAGAGAATGGTAGAAAACAACGAGCGCGCCGAGCATCAACAGAAACTTCCGATCCGCGTCATCGTAGGGAACCCACCATGGAAAGCGAAGCGAAAAAACGCTGCTGAAGATTCTCCAAATGTGAAGTACCCAGAACTTAGGCAGCGCGTCAGAGAAACATACGCAGCGAGAGTAAAAACAAGGAATAAGAACACACTCTACGACTCTTATAAGATGGCAATCCGATGGGCCTCTGACAGAATTGGAGAGCACGGAATTATAGGCTTTGTTACAAGTGCTACATGGATTGACGGTATTGTTGATGCCGGAATTCGTGCATGTTTACCAGAGGAATTTAGTTCTGTCTACTTTCTGAACCTCCGAGGAAAAGCAAAAGCATCACTCCGTGAAGGAGAAGGGGTTTTCCGTAATGCTACACAGTCTCCTGTTGCTATTGTGATTCTCGTTAAGAATCCAGGGGCTACACACGAGGGTTGCCTCATCCATTACCGAGAAATTGGTGATGCTCTCAAACGCGAAGAGAAGTTTACAGCACTACGCGAAGCAGGGTCATTTTCGGGATTTAGTGATTGGGAGATAATTACACCTAACAAGGAGCACGATTGGATTGAACATCGTAGTGAGACATTTGCTCAATTCTATCCACTTGGATCAGATGACGCAAGAGATGGCAAGGCTGATGATGCAATCTTTAAACTGTTTAGCAGCGGCTGTAAGACTGGTAGAGATCCATACCTCTGCAACTTTTCTCGCGATACTTGCGCTAAGCACGCAAAACGAATGACAGAGGAGTATCTTGATGCTATTTCTGAGCTGGAGAAAAATCCGGAGATTGAACAGGTACTTAACGAGGTAATGGACAGACACAACACTAATATCAAATGGGATGAAGATCTTGAAAAGAAGTTGAAAAGAAGGCAGAAAACAAAATTTGCGGATAGGTACATCCGACAGATTTTGTATCGTCCATTCATTTTGACAAATTGCTACGCCGACTACATCTTCATACAGAGAAAGTACCAGATGGATAAAATCTTTCCAGATGCTTCAAGTGAAAATCGAGTGATATGTGTTCCAGGCAAGGGAGCGAAAAACGAGGGGCGAAAAAAACAATTTTCTGTGCTTATAACCGACACAATGCCGGATATTAACCTTAATGAAGCAGGAGCACAATGCTTTCCACGGTATCAATATCTGGAACAGACCGATTCATCAGATACAACAAATATGTTTCAAGGTATTGATAGTCCACCAAATCGTATTGACAACATTTCAGATACAGCACTGCGCACCTTCCGTGAATACTATGACAACGACACAATTACCAAGGATACTATCTTTGACTACGTTTATGGTATTCTGCACGCACCGAGTTATCGGGAGCAATTCGCAAACGACTTTTCAAAAATGTTACCACATATTCCATATGCCCCAAACTTTCGAGCTTTCGCGGAGGCGGGAAAAGCACTTGCAGACCTCCACCTCAATTATGAGACGTGCAGTCGATATACCAACCTTAAGGTTGAACCTCGCAAACAAGCCCTGTTTTGGGAAGAAAAACCCGAGGATTTCCTACTGGGCACGCGGGCGATGCGGTTCGCTGATAAAAACACAAAAGATACACTCATTATCAACGAGCACATCCAATTATCTGGTATACCCACAGAAGCACATGGTTATGTTGTTAATGGTAGAACACCACTGGAATGGTTTATCAACCGCTACAAAATCACCCCACCTGAAAAGAATAACGGCATTCTCAACGATGCAAATGGTTGGTTTGAGAATCCCCGCGATCTCGTCACGGCGATAGAGCGCATCGTCTACGTCAGCGTCGAATCCACCAAAATCATTGAGGGACTGCCTTCTGAGATAACTGAAAGGGATTGATGTTTGCCTGAATCTCGGATTGGCGCGGATCATGCAGGTTTCGCGAATTTTAAACAACGTTCATCAAAGGGAAACCACAAGGGATACTCCTACAAAGTGGATACGTTTTCTTCCGGATTCAAAATTAGAGGCAAACGCCATCATATAGAGACCCACAATCCGCGAAATTCGATAAATCCACTATAATGTGTGATTCAGATAGGTGAGGCACACACTAAATTGACACATACATAATTTACGAGTTGTGCTAAATAACTATTTGTAAGATATTGATTTACATAAGTATAACGGTTTGTCTGTAATTCTGATATATGGATATGATTTGAGTCCCGTAGGGACGATATGTTTATAGAAATGCGGCATTAACATCCGTTTTGAGTCCCGTAGGGACGGTATGTTTATGGGATAATATCAATATCTGTGAAAATAACAAAAACAATGCGTTAATTAGCACAAGCCGTATAATTTATAAGTTCTTACGAGTGTTGGATAAAATGGCTATGACACGAGAACCAAGATGGGTGCTATGCGTTTTAGGTAAAACCATTGCTTCAACATACGTATTCAGGGTGTTTTTTTTCAATTTAAGGACAGTCCTCCCTTGAAATGGTTTTCCAGTTACCGACACTTCATACAAAGGAGAAGACTCCTCAATTGATTTATGCCTCGGTATGTAAGGAGAAAAATGCGTTCCCCGAACGAAATATTGCACCCGTAAACTCATGGGAGGGGACTCCCAAGGATCATCACCGAATAAGCTTTGTTGATACTTTGATGCTTCAATTTCGTCCTTTTCAGCAGGCTTGTGGCTGTAATCCAACACGATCAGAGCACACGGATAGAAATCCGTTGTAATCATACGAATCGCGGCCGCTTCTAAAGAAACCTCATACAACTTGGAAAGTTTCTGCAGAGATTTTAGTGAAACCCCCATACTTTTAACATCCAAATCAAATTCAGGTGTAGGCATGACAATCTCACTTGCTCCGAGATCACACAAAAACTCTACTTCATTTTGAGGATCGAATTTACCACTTTGGTAGCGCGCATGACACTTGTCCTGATATCCAGGAAAAAAAGTATGAACAATTTCATGAGCTATTGAGAAATTTTGCCGTGCTTTAGGTTTATCAGGGTTGTATCTGATGACCACTCGCCCATTTTCTGCGGGATGGAGTTCAGCGTCCTCACTATGTGTTAATTCAACAGATTCCTCGCACCGGATCCCCAATATAGATGCGAGAACCTCGGGATTGAAAGGCGGACGATCCCATCGGAAATGTCTGGATTGTCGCGCTACATTGAGTTTGTCCTGAACTAAACTCCGAATAATCTCCTCTGGATCTTGAGATATTTCTGAATAACGGTCTATGAGTCGTATGACTGAGTCATGAAAATAATACTTATTGCCAACTTTAATATATCTTTGTTTCATCGTTTCCTCATCACATACCGGATCGTTTGCAGAATGTGCTCCCATTCTTCAATAGCCTTGGGTTGGTTCCCTCTATACCGAATATTCATCAGCATTCGGACATCCTCTTTTTGAATATCCAGGGCTTCTCCTCGTTCATCGATAAATTCACGTAAAACATGCGGAACATCTTCATCTTCAAAGTCTTCCGCATAAACGCGGACAGGCTGGTCAAGGAGATCTGCAATAGTTACACCAAGTGCTGAAGCAATTTTGAGCAATATCTCAGCCGAAGGTTGCTTACTCACATCGTTTTCGAGCTGCGATAAATAAGCCTTAGAGACACTTGCTTCTTCAGCCAGCCCATTAAGTGAAAGCCCCTTTTCTTCCCGGAGTTGCCTGATTTTTTGCCCCAGTTTCATGTGAAATGCCTCCTAATTTTGGTAATTATGTTGCTATTTTATACGAATTTGTTCATTATTACAAACTTTTTCTTGACAAAGGGTTTGCTATATGGTATAATATTGTTCGTTAAGGTAAACAAATGGATTGTTGTTATAACGTTCATACATCATCTTTCCGATGAATGAGATAAAGGTATTTTACGAAGTCTCAAGTAACGCAAGGAGCACTTTTCATAATGGCAAAGGCGATTGCAGCGCGAAGAAACGGGGATGAGTACCAAGCCAGAGTCTTTTGGCTGAAGTTGCTTGAGCTCAGAACCAACGATTATGTCAAATCTGTCACTTTGGAAAGCGATCGCGTCTCTTTTGTCGATGATGTCGTCGTCTCCTACAGTGAACCCATAAAAGATCGAGTAACAGGGAAACGAGAAGTCGTTTATGAATTCTTTCAATGTAAGTACCACATGACACAACATGGCGCATTCACTCATGAAAATCTCATAGATCCAAGGTTTATCAGCAATCAAAATTCAATGCTGAAACGCCTATACGACGCGTATGTAGAACTGTCAGAAAAACTTCATCCTGACGCGTACAGGTTGTACATCTTCTCCAACTGGCATTGGGCGAATCACGATACACTCGCCAAGCATTTACATGAGGAAATGATTCGTCCGACCTTTTATGAGAATGGCCCGAGATCCGCAGCGGGGCAAGTGCGTTCTAAACTCGCAGCACATCTCTCTATATCCGAAGAAGAACTTCGTACTTTTCTGAATACCGTTCGGTTTACGCTCGGAAAGAACCTTGTGGATCTCGAAAGGGAGATGGAACCTCGCCTGAAATTAGCAGGACTACAACCTATTGACCAAACAGTAACTCATATCCCTTATGATAGCCTCGCTTGGGAACTTTTTGCACAGGGGCGGAATTTGTTTGATGAAGTGGCTTTTAACCAGATGATTCGTGAAGAAAAATTAATGGCACTCCCCGCCACAAAGCATAGCGAAATCTCCATCCAAAGTTTTGGGCAATTCGCACGGCGACCCAGCGACCTTCAAGTCGCACGTCTCGATTTACTCTCGTTGTTTGATGAACGTTTTCCTATCATGGATACACATTGGAAAAAGGAGATACCTGAGAAAATTTCAGCATTCATGTTGGACCCCAAATTAATGGATGTACCACAACCCATCCATATCTTCTTTGATTGTCATCTCAGTATCGCGTTCTTTGCCGGGCATCTGGTGAGTCCTAAACATCGGATTCAAATCATACCCACACAAAAGAACGGAAGCGACTACGAACTTTGGAAACAGTGTGAGCCAGATCCCGACACAAACCTGTGGAGGTTCCAAACCTTTGGAAAAATTGATGAGGAAGTCATCGTGGAAATTTCTGTGACGCATTGCATCCAGAAACAGATGCAAGTTTACCTATCTGCTGAAGGATACAGCGAACTACCGCAAATTCGAGTTGCTCCTACAGGAGAAATCGGACCCACTGCGGTATCGGGAGGCACTCACGCATGGCAGCTCGGGTATCAGCTAGCGGAACAACTTCGCGAGATACTCCCTGAGACGTGCCAGACGGTCCACCTCTTTTTTGCAGGTCCCGTTGCATTGGCTTATGTCTTTGGACATACATTACGTTATATCACCCCACATATTCAACTCTATGAATACGACTTTGAAGGGCAACGCGGCGGCCGGACATATTATCCGAGTCTACGTATTACCTATTAACATTCAACAATTAGGAGGACAATTCCATGGAATTACCAACCTATTTTACAAAGTTTCTCCAAGGCATCCGTCCCACGAAGAATCAAAAAGATGACTGCCAAACAGGACATCAGACGTTACGCAAGCGACTTGAGAATTACGAGGATTTAAAACAGATTCTTGTTAGCACTTTTCTACAAGGGAGTTACCGGCGAGCGACTGCTGTTCGTCCAAAAGGTGAGGCAAAATTAGATGTTGATATCATCACCGTCACGCGCCTGAAGCGAGAGAACTATCCAAATCCCGATGATGCTATGGATATCTTCGTTCCCTTTTTGGATGAGTACTACGAGGGTAAATATCAAAGACAAGGACGTTCATTTGGAATTGAATTATCGTACGTGAATCTCGACCTCGTTATCACCTCGGCACCGTCTGAAGCAGAAGAGGAAGCTTACAAAAGTCAAGCTGCCCGAACATTCCTAACCCCGGAGGATATTGATGATTGGTTCTTAAAAAAATCTTGGGTTCCGCCGGAGAAAAGGAGCAGTCAAACCGCTTTTTTTGAAGCGATCCGTCAAGAACAAGAATGGAAAACCGAACCGCTATGGATACCCAATCGCGATGCTGGTGACTGGGAGGAGACCCATCCATTAGAGCAGATCAAATGGACCTGGGGAAAGAACGCCAGATGTAATAAGCATTACGTGAATATCGTCAAACCCATAAAATGGTGGCAAAGAGTCCACCACCCCGACGACAGACCCAAAGGCTATCCGCTTGAACATCTCATCGGAGTCTGTTGTCCTGATGACATAACATCTGTTGCCGAAGGGGTGACCCTCACGCTGGAAAACATCGTTGCGAATTATGGTGCGTATGCAGAATGCGAACTTGTCCCCTATCTACCAGACCACGGTGTACCTGGACACAATGTTTTAGATAGGGTGTCTGGTGAGGAGTTTGCCGAGTTTTATGAACATGCCGAGACAGCTGCTGAAATAGCACGTGAAGCTCTTGATGCTGAGACAAAAGAAAAGTCCATTGAGAAATGGAGAGAATTGTTCGGTAACAAGTTTCCCGATTCCGATGATTCTGATGATAATGGGAATAGCGGGAACAGTTCAAAAGGTCCCTTTGTCG
Source organism: Candidatus Poribacteria bacterium (assembly GCA_009839745.1). Lineage (NCBI taxonomy): Bacteria > Candidatus Poribacteria > Candidatus Poribacteria bacterium. The sequence goes on along the minus strand of VXPE01000009.1, from coordinate 7,384 downwards.
CACCACTGAGAGAACAGACAGGTGATTTAACACCACGCAAATATGGATAGACCAGATATGGATAGACCGTCGTGTGAATCCTCCGATGCTATTATAGAAGCATATGACCTTCTGTGTCGACAACGTCTCGTTGAAATTACCCTGCCGCTTCGCGAGAATCTAAGAGAAGGAGAAACAGGATGGGAGTTTGAGTGTGTTGCTAAAGCCCCCTATCCGAACGCTGAGAAGTTGCCGGGGGAAATCACTTTACGCGTCGTGATACCTGAAACATTCCCGAGGGAACCCGTGGACTTTTATCCCGGAAATGTCAACGCGTTCCCACACCAAGATGCTGAATCTGGGAAATTGTGCTTACCCGAAGAAGCACTCGCACCTCTCAATGCATCCCGGCTTGTTTGCTACGTCAAATGGGCCATCGAATGGCTCGAAGACGCAGCAAATGGTAGACTTCTACAAACTGGCGAACCGTATGAATTACCAGACTTTAGCCGTAAATTTTTGGAGTCGCCGTTGCCAGCAAATGTCCCTTTTATCTTTGAGGAGTCTCCAAAACGCTATGGAAAATGGGAACCCTTCCTCGGCGCATCCGGTGACGTCGAATGCTATTGGGGCAAGGGTATTCCAGCGATCTTCGCTGTTAAATTTTACCAGAAGGACGGTTCATTGGTTAGAGAGTCAGAATTCGCACAGGATGCGTTGGAAACAAACAGCAAAATCAAAGGAAAATGGCTGATCGTACGCGACATCCGTTACGAAAGACATCGGCCACCTCAAACCTATGAGGAGATGGATACGTTGTGTTCAAGGAATAGTTTGGACTTCTATACACTTCTCAAAGAAGTTTGGAACCTTAAAAATTCGTATAAGTTCGGAATTCTCCTCATCGGTTTTCCGATTCCAGAAAAAGTTGGATCACCGTTCACCGAAATCCATTGGCAACCCCTTCTTTTTCAAAATCTCAACGGATTCAGATCCCAAAAACGAAAGCCTCGCTTAAAAGGTCCTGCTCGTAAACCCAGACAAATCTGGCAAAGATTGAAAGAAAATGGATGTTTCTCACCCTCTCAACAGTTACCATGGGGACAGGTTGAAAACGTCGCACGTGATCGGTTATATACCAGAGGTGCGTATCCATCAAAGGTTCAAGCAACCCCTATTGCCGTTTTCGGCTGTGGGGCTTTGGGGAGTTCCATCGCAGAATTACTTACACGCGGCGGCGTACACCAAATGAGTCTCGTTGACCCAGACACGATAAAGTTTGGCAATCTTTGTCGTCATACCCTGGACGGTTCTTCTATCGGTAGAAATAAAGCGCAAGCCCTTGCCGAAACCTTGTCGCTAGCGAATCCCCTTTCAAGGATAAAAGGGTATTCCGACAGGGTCCCCTTAGATTCACGCTCGGATAAGGCAATTCGCCAGGTACTTACAGCTGCCGAAGTATTTGTTGATTGTACCACAAGTGAAGCCGCTTTTCAGTGGTTGAATCAATACGCAGTTGAAAACGGAAAACGATTGATTTCCTTATTTTTCAATTTCCACGCAGAATTGCTCACTTTATGTATATCCGGTGAGGGCAGGTCATGCCTCGAAATCTTTAAGGATCTCAATTACGCCGTTCAAGAGAAGTACACACCGCTTGATCCCGATGTGTACTTCTATCAGCCCTCAAAAGACGAACAAATTATAGAAGGTGCAGGTTGTTGGCATCCGACCTTTCCCGCACTCAATGCACATATTCAAATTCTCGCTGCACACGCTGTAGATATTATCAGCCATTCTATAACTACCAAACAAGAAACAGGAATTGCAGCAATTGTCAAAAGGAAAAATCTCATAGCACAAAATAGTGACCAACTTGGTGTGCTTGTCGAAAAAGTATGGGGAAAGGAATATTGACAGATAGCACTTCACTTAGGTGGCAGTCAGACTGCCAGAAATACACCGTCAGGCTCTCAAATGCTTGTTTTTTGAAAATGATGGAAATGGCACAAGCACATGCTCCAAAGGAAGTAGGAACCTCTTTGATTGGATGTTATTCCGATGATGGCTTTGAAGCCTTTGTTATCGATCTTGCTCCTTTGAGTTCAGATTCAAAAGGTTCGCGGATTTCGTTTTATAGAGGCATCGCCGGTTTGCGAGAGTTCTTTATAAAGCTCCGACAGACTTTCAGGGGTAAACGTCATTACGTCGGCGAATGGCACAGCCATCCAGATGCCGCGCCCCTCCCAAGTCAAAGGGATGACAGGCAGCAGTTAGCGATTGCAAAGGACACAAACACAGCCTGTCCAGAATGCATTCTCATTGTTATCGGACACGCGCTATCAAACGCAGATGAAATGGGCGTTTTTGTATATTCACGAAAACGGGGCAGGATTCTGCTTGCCCCGGCACACCAGAGCGAAAGTATAAGAAATTCACGGACTTCTGTGCAACTACAAAACTGATGGAGAAAGCTTCAAAGTTACCTCTCGTGTTTATCAAGTGCCTCTAATAGGTGTCAAATGTTTTCCTTACGTCGAGTGCGGGTGTTTGTGGTGATACAATTGAAAAATGCTGATGCGTAACTTCCCGAACTCACTACCCAGATAAAAGTTTAGCAGCACCGATAATAGCACCAGATATACTTCCTGTTGCTAATACCCACCACTTAATAAGAGACTTCCAGTCATCTTCAATCCGAATCATCCTACTGTCGTGGCGTGTAAGCTGGTGCTGAATAGTTTCGATATGCACTATTGGTTTCAATGCTTCTTCAATCCGGGTTATTCTTTCATTGTACTCTATAAGAGTTGACTGAATAGTTTTGATTTGTTCTCGAACAGTCGCCCTATTTTCTATAAATTCGGGACCCAGATCTCTGAAACTGCTCGGCTCTTCTTGAAAATCCGACGCTTCAATTCGCACCTGTTTATCCTCCTAACTATTCTCCAACCGTTTCAGAAGCTCTTCAACCTTGGCGCGAAACTGTTCATCGTTTTTCGATAGTTTTAAGGCTTCGAGCAAATCAAGTCTTCCTTCTTCAGATCTACCTGACAGCATTTTCGCTATCCCGCGATTAGTGTAGTATGCTGGATTATTAGGATTTTTACTAATTGCAAGATCAAAATCAGCGATGGCTTCATCATGACGTTCTAGTCTACTTTTTGCTATTCCTTGATTGTTGTAAACACCCGCGAGATTCGGGTCCATACGAAGTGCTATGTTATAATCAGCGATGGCTTCCTCTAACTCACCTATCATAGCCTTAGTGTTACCTCGATTGATGTAAGCCATTACATCAGATGGATTAAGTTGGATAGCTTTGTCATAGTCTAACATAGCTTTCTCCAACTCATCCAAATCAGCATAAACATTACCGCGGTTAGTGTAGGTTTCCGCGAGATTCGGGTCCATACGAAGTGCTATGTTATAATCAGCGATGGCTTCCTCTAACCTACCAAGTCTGGCTTTGACATTAGCCCGATTATTGTAAGCAGCCATGAAATCTGGACGTACCCGGAGGACTGCGTCGAAATCAGCGATGGCTTCCTCTAACTTATTGAGTCTAATTTTCGCCAATCCTCTATTGTTATAGGCTGCCTCAAAATCGGAATTCAGGTTGATCGCTTTGTCAAAATCAGCAATCGCTTCTTCTAATTGATTCAACGCCATCTTTGCATTCCCTCGATTGTTGAGGGTCTCAATATCACGTGGATCAATTCCGATCGCTTTGTCAAAATCGGCAATCGCTTCTTCCAATTTACCTAATTCAGCTTTCACATCACCTCGACTGTGGTAAGCAAAAACTAAATCAGGTTGAATGCGGAGTGCCGTATCAAAATCGGTAATAGCAGATTCATATTGACCTATACTATATCTCGCAAGTCCGCGATTATAGTAAACCAGCGCAGCGTCAGGTTGAATGCGGAGTGCCGTATCAAAATCGGTAATAGCAGATTCATATTCTCCAAGTCGTGCTTTCTGAATCCCTCTTGAGTTGTAAAACTCAGCGTCATCACGCGCCATTACGATAGGATCAGATACTTGAGAAACAATTGGCTGCAGCTTATTACGGTTCTCCATAGGCCCGAAATTATGATAGGTGCCATGAATACTCATGATAATCCTTCCTTACCTTGCCATAAATTACCAATTTATGGTGGATTTCAGTTCCTCTTATCCCTCTACGAAGGTGGGAGGGGGCAGACCTACCGCGCGGTATGCTTTGTAGTGCCACCCAAAACTGGTTATAAGAGTATAGCATATGCGTTGGCGAATAGCAAGATAAAAAAGGAAAAAACTAGAGAATGTTAGATATGCATACCGACAGTAATATCTTTTATGGTGGAACTTACGCAATATTGGTAGAAATCGGGGTGTTCTCGACCTGGCGTTTTATGAAATCTCGGCGTAAGCTGGACTCACCCAAGTTTCATAGCAGCCTTCATAGCGACAGGAGACGAAAACCGTCCAAAACCCAAGCGGGGTATGGGTTTATCGCCTTTCGCCAAACCCAATGATTTTCGGTTTTGCTATGAAAACTGTGAAATTATTCTGTTTTGTGTGTAAGTTCTATACTATTCAAAAGCAAAGCCATTGTATGTCGCATGGGTAGAAGTCCCCTGGGTCCATAGAATGGGTGTAGAGATGTATCTCCACAATGAACTTAATCCATTAGTCGGGGAGCCACCACAAGGCACTCCTATTCCTATTCGTGTAAATCTTCCATCGTGTGAATAGGTTCTTAATCTGATGGCTTCATAGGCTTGACAGGGGGAGTCTCCAAAAATCCGCGAAATCCGTGTCATCCGCGATAATCCGCGATTCAGACAGACAATTGACAAGATATTTACACACTCCTCGAAATACGTCCCTTATGATTGACCTGCCTTCACATCCGTGATAACATATCTCCACAAAAGATACGAAATTTCTAAGGAGCCTCCGCATGGAACATCGCTATCTTTTCCTCGACCTACACCACGTCACCCGAATCGAAAGACTTTACCGTCGAATGCACCAACCGCAACGACATCCCGATAACCCTATCTTGCGTGGTGAGCACCCATGGGAGAGCGTCGCATCCCTCTACGGCACAGTCCTCTACGACCCGCAGGACTCGCGCTTCAAAATGTGGTATCTCACAGGACCTTACGTCGACGGAATGGTGAAAATCCGTCAACGGAACGCACTCGGTAATGTGACGCTCCTCGCTTATGCCACCTCAACCGACGGCGTGCAGTGGGAGAAGCCGATCTTGAACCAAGTCGATTTTGAAGGAAGCACTGCCAATAATCTTGTAGATGTCGGACGCACAAACTGTGAAGGCATGGCTGTCCTCTACGACGAAGGCGAAACGGATCCTGCCCGCCGTTACAAAGGCTTTTATTGGGAGCACGGTGGGATCGACACCTTCATCCAGCACGAGGGACGCACAATCTGGGGACAGGGGGACAGGGACGGCATGTGGATGTCTTTTTCACCGGACGGCGTTCACTGGACAAACTGTGAAGCCAATCCCGTTATTCCGCTGGGTAGTGATACAACCCAATCCTTGGTGTGGGATCCCACAATACAGAAATACGTCGTCTTTGGACGGTTCGGAGCAGGTGGACGCAAAACCGCTCGCGCCGAGAGTCCCGATGCCGTTCACTTCAGCGATCCGCAACGCGTGTTTGAATGCGACGCGGTTGATGAGGAAGGCACCCAGATTTACGGCATGCCCATCAACATCTACGAAGGCATTTATCTCGGTATGATCTGGATCTATCGTGAAGGCGTTGACGGCACGATTGACACGTCGCTCGCGATGAGTCGCGATGGTGTCAACTGGCAACGCGTCTTGGATCGCCAAACATTCCTATCGCTTGGGGAAATGGGCAGTTGGGAGGATGGGATGGTGAGGATTAGCCAGAATTTCGTCATACATGGCGATCACATCTATTTCTACTACGGTGGCGTGAACGGTCCTCACACCGGCAGGAAATTCAAGCAGGTTGAACGGAAGCACACATCCATGCTCGGCTTGGCGACGTTGCGACGTGACGGATTCGTCTCACTGGATGCAGGTGAAACCGAGGGATCCATGCTGACAAAACCGTTGACGCTCAATAGTGGAGAATTACACCTCAACGTCGATGCAAGTGGAGGTTATGTTATCGTCTCCGTCACGGATGATACCGGTGCCTCTCTGGAAAATTACACCTCTCAGCAGATTGTCGGAGATCAATTGGGTGCAAAAGTTAAATTTAATCGTTCGTTGGAAACACTTAAAGGAAAAGAGGTCCGACTCCAGTTTCAACTCAGGAACGCAAGTCTGTATTCCTATTGGTTTGCTTAAAGACACAACTTTCATGCAGGAGTTCTGGATGACGCAATTTTACACTGTCTGTTTTGCCCTGTTCTGCCTATTGGTGTTTCTCGGCTGTGCCACAGACCCCGATATAGATAGCAGCAAGGTCTTCGTTTCATCTACCGATGCGCTGCCCGATGACAAACAACTCTGGGGCAAAGTAACAGTCGCAGACCCAACACGCAACGCCTGGGGCACTGATACGTATGTCGTCAACGATCCACCCTCTATCACCGGCGATGTGTTGACGCTGAGTGTCTCCTACAGCGGCGGATGCGAGGCGCACAATTTCACCCTTATCACATCGGGTGGGTTTCTGGAGTCGAATCCCGTCCAACTCCAGGCGGTTCTCGCCCATGACGCTAACGGAGAGAGCTGCGAGGCGTGGGTAACAGAGACGTATCACTTCAATGTGTCGCCTCTCAAAACACGGTATCAGAAGGCTTATCGCACAGAAACAGGGACGATTGCTTTGAATATCAAAGGCATTTCCGCCCTGGTGTATACGTTTTGAAAGTTTTCATGTTCACATATAAAAATCGGATGTAAAATTTAATCTTGGAGGAAAAAGGTGAAACATATCTATCACAAAGAGGATGCCGAAGTCGTCCGAATTGAAGGCGAGGCACCCCGAACACTATACACACTCGTCGAGCCAAACACCGTTGGCACTGAACATTTCTCTATGGGATTGGAAGAGGTCGATCCGAATAGCGAAATTCCCCTCCACTCACACAGCGAATCCGAAGAAATTATTTTTGTCTACGGCGGACAGGGAAAAGCGTATGTCGGTGATGAAGTTGCTGATCTGAAACCCGGGACAGTCATCTATCTCCCACCGAATGTTGAACACCGTTTTGTCAACACAGGCGATGAACCGCTCTGGATTACATGGACGCTCTCACCCCCCGGTTTTGAGAAGCAGATTCGACGGATTGCAGAGGGTTCCGCTGGAATGGAGGTCTTCAGCGAACCTAAAGACAATTCCTAAGTATAACCGGCTCATGTAAAAAGTAAGTGCTATTTTTTTGAAGTTGTGTTAGCATGTGTCGT
>VXPE01000008.1 GCA_009839745.1 Candidatus Poribacteria bacterium | reverse complement strand
GTTGCAAACATTCCTACACCACCGATGAGCAGTCCGTCCGTATGGAAGGCAAACGCCTCAAGTTGCCTAAGATCGGTTGGATAAAGACGTTTGAGGCATTGCGCTTTAAGGGGAAAATCGTATCTGTTACCATATCAAGAACAGCACATCGTTGGTTTGCGTCCGTCTCTGTAGAAGTTGAGCCTCCTATCGAACGATGTCCTGTATCATCGGAGTTTATTGATTATTTTGCGTCTCATACCGATATTGGAACACCTGAGCAGATAGAACGTTCTATCTACCCCACTCTCGGTATAGATGTAGGCATTTCGACGCTCGCAACGCTTGACACTGGTAAAAAGTATGAGAACCCGAAACCTCTGAAGCGATATGAGCGAAAACTCAAGAGAGAACAACGCAAGTTGAGTCGTAAAGTTTTCTTGAGTCAGAACTGGTACAAGCAAAAGCGAAAAGTAGAGCGTATCCATTATCGGATTGCGTGTATCCGACGCGATGCCCACCATCAAGCGACAACCGATATTCTCAAGTGTGTTTCGAGGATCGGTATTGAGACGCTACAGGTTACGAACCTGCTTAAGAATCGAAAGTTAGCAAAGGCGTTATCTGATACGGCACTCGGAGGTTTTCTTGAGAAACTTAAGACGAAAGCCACGTCACTGGGTATCCCCATTATGCAGGCGGATCAGTTCTTTGCGAGTTCTAAAAACTGTAGCACCTGCGGACATAAAAAAGACGACTTAACGCTGTCAGATAGACAGTATCACTGTAGTAACTGCGGAACGTTTCTTGATAGAGATGTCAACGCAGCACTCAACTTAAAACAGGTCGCGGTAGGATATACCGAGACGTAAAACGCTTGTGGAGTTTCTGTAAGTCCTCCACAAGGAGGCACGAAATGACGAAACAAGAATCCCACTGCTTTAGCTGTGGGAGTGTCAAAAACGTGGTAAAAAACCGAACAAGCAGGACAGTCTTAACCGTTTTCTTACTCTTCCTATTAGGCGTAAGTGCCAATGCTGAACACGATTGGACAGAGCAGGTTGCTGCCTATAAGCCGATGGTTGTGAACATCGAAACCTCCTCTGAAATAGTCTTTGAGACGGAAGCAAAAGGCACAAGTTTCGCCACCGGTTTCGTCGTAGATGCGGAACGTGGGATTATCGCCACAAACCGCCATGTCACCGGTAGCAGCCCGGCATACATCAAAATCAATTTTCACGATGGTAGTTTTACCGAAGCCCGTATCCTCTACTACGATCCGACACACGACTTCGGATTTTATCAGATTAATCCTGATGAGGTTGATTTTGAGCTGCAAGCCGTTGAACTCGGCGAATGGGGAGAACTTGCCCTCGGAGATGAACTCCTGCTCATTGGGAACAACGAGAAAGAGGAATATACGATCAAATTCGGCAGAATTACGAACCTCAACGTCAATAAAGGCGACCGGCACTCCAGTTATATCCACACTACGTTCGACCGCACAGGCGGCTCAAGTGGAAGCCCTGTGTGGAATACCGCCGGTGAGGTCATTGCTATTCACGCACGCGGCACAGACACTTCCAGTTTTGAATTACCGATTGATTACCTCTACGATGCGCTCGAATTGATCCGCAACAAAGTGGCAATCCAGCGCGGCGAGGTCGGTGTCGATTTAGAACTCGTCTCTATTGGAGAAGCCATCAAACACTTCAATTTCCCAACTGCTTTGCGAAAAGAGATAGGTCCCTCCAAAGCCGGAACCCCCAAGGTCATTCAGATTGAATCCATGGTCCCACGCACAACAGGGGAAACCATCCTCCGCGCCTCCGATATTATCTATCGTATAGATAATGAACTAATCAGAGATGACCTCTATACCTTTGATGCGATCCTGAACCGGAACGTCGGCAAAAGTGTTGCGTTAGAAGTCTATCGGAACGGCGAAAACTTCAAACTGGATGTCCCCGTGGAGGACTTAGAGGCGAAGAAGGTGCGTCGTTTTGTGAGGTTTGGGGGGGCTGTCTTTCACGATATTACGCCGCAACTCCGACGGATCCTCTTCTTAGAAGCCGATGGTGTCTATTTGCCGCACGCCGCCGCTGGCAGTAGCTTCTCACGTGTCGGTTTACAGGAGCGGAATGGGAACTCTAAAGTCGTGATTCTTGATATAAATGGAAAACAGATCCGTAACCTCGACGACTTCATTGAGGCGTGCCAAACCATTACTGATGGACAGCACACCTACGTTGTCGTCCGAGATTTCAATCTGTTTGACAGTTCACCGACCCCGAAGAGTTTGACGGTCAACCTCAAGTTTGGTCCATTGCAGCAGTTTGAATGGAATCCAGAGGCATTGGAGTGGGAAGAGGTTTTTTAATTGGACGCACGATCAAATTAAAAACTGATAACTAATTCAATAAAATCAGAGGCGGAAGGCTTCTCGGAAATTCGGGCGTAATTGATGTAAACAATCTCTCTCCATGTAATTCCGACTCCGCCTGTGAGTGAACCGTTTGAGATGCCGAGACGGAGCGGGAGTATCGGAAAGGGATGCCACTCCGCACCGATGTATAATTCCGGTGTTCTGCCTTCGGTGGGAAGCGCGAAATCGATTGAAAATTCGCAAGGCGCACTTCGCAACCAATGCTCGGCATAACGATAGGAGATACCGAGGGTCAGCCATTGAATGCCATACCCCTCGAGATTCTGCGCGAGGCACCCGAACTTGAGATTCGGACGTGGTTTGAAAAGCAATCCGAGGTCGTATGCCGTCTCGTAGCCGAAAAATTGATAGACCTCGGAGGGGTGTCGTCGTTTAAACTTAAGGCTGAGTCCCGCAGCAAGATATGGACCGAGCTGGCGAGCGATACCGTAGTAGTTGAAATCGGGAACACCACTGTCGACACCGATGGCGATTTTATTTCCCCAAAATAGGCTATAGCCGCGGTAGCTATAGCCGATACCCTTCGGGTCGAATCGGTAGTCGCTTCGGTCGTGAAACTTGTTGACGGCGAAGAGTTTCACACCCTGCCACTGAATGAGTCCAGCGGGGTTCCAAAAGCCTGCGCTCGCATCGTCAGCGACAGCAGTAAAGGCATTGCCCATCCCTAATGCCCGCGCACCGACATAGAGGGGGCGCGCCGCTTCAAAGGGTCTTTTGTCAGAGGTCGTCTCCGCACATACTGGGACTATCAACCAGAGAAGACATAGCGTAGTGTAGGTAGTTTTCATCGTTCGTAATTTAGCATGAAAAACACAATATCGCAAGGGAATGGTAATCGACTGATAAAATGAACACGCCGTTTGGCACGCTTTACCTCGTTAGCACACCCATCGGGAATTTAGAAGATATTACCCTGCGCGCACTCCGTATCCTCAAAGCGGTGGACCTCATCGCCGCTGAGGATACCCGCCAAACACGCCGCCTGCTGACGCACTACGATATCCAGACCCCGCTCACCAGTTACTTTGAAGGCAACCAGCAGATGAAGGGAGAGAAGTTGATTGAACGTTTGAAGGCGGGTGAGACAATCGCGCTCGTTTCAGATGCTGGCACGCCGATCATCTCCGATCCGGGGTATCCGCTCTTACGTGGATGCATCGCTGCAGAAATCCCAATCGTTCCTATTCCTGGGGCATCGGCGGTCGCCACAGCGGCATCCATCTCCGGGCTACCCCTACATAACTTTGTTTTTGAGGGGTTCCTTTCTCCAAAATCTGGAAAAAGAAAGCGTCAGTTGGGTGTACTTGCTGATGAAGAAAGGACGTTAATTCTTTTTGAATCCCCACATCGGCTCCAACGTTTCCTTGAGGATGTCCTTGAAGTGATGGGTGAACGCGACCTTGTCATCGCACGCGAGTTGACAAAACGGTTTGAAGAGGTATTTCGTGGGACTGTGAGTGAAGCGTTGGAGAAATTCCGAAATACCGAGCCGCGCGGGGAATTTACCATTGTTATTGCCGGCTTTTCCGCAAAGGAGAAAAAATGACTACTGTCCCGCAGGTTTCCTCTATAGGCTTGCGCCCAATCTCACAAATTGCAGTTATCGGTGCAGGACTGATGGGACACGGCATCGCGCAGGAATTTGCAAGCGCGGGATACCGTGTCCGTTTGCACGATGTCACCAACGAGCAACTCGAAATCGCACGCACCCAAATTGAGCAAAATCTAAATCTACTCGCTTCAAATGCCATTATTCAAGAGGACAATATTTTCCAAACCCTACACCGAATCCAGACCTCCACGAAACTTGAAGCAGTCGCGGAAAATGCTGACTTCGTCGTGGAAGCCGTTACTGAGAATTTGGCACTCAAGCAGCAAATATTCGGTCAATTAGACGCGATATGTCCACCGCACACAATTTTGGCGAGCAATACGACGGCATTGATGCCGAGCCAAATCGGTGTAAACGCTGAGCGCAAGGATCAGATACTCAACACCCACTATTTTAATCCACCTTATCTGATTCCACTCGTCGAGCTGATTCGCAGTCCTGATACATCTGATGAAACGGTTGAGGCAACGTTTGAACTCCTAACAGCGGTCGGTAAAACACCCGCGATTATTGAGAATGAGGCACTCGGTTTCGTCGGACCGCGACTGCAGGCTGCTTTGATTCGGGAAGCGTTCGCTATCGTGGAGCAAGGTATCGCCAGCGCAGAGACCGTGGATCTCGTCGTCCGCAACAGTTTTGGTAGGAGACTCAGCGTCGCCGGTCCCTTTGAAGTTTTTGAACTCGCAGGCTGGGACCTTGTCCTTGCCGCTTTTGAGGAACTCTATAAGGATCTGAATAGCGCAGCTGACATCAATCCGCTCCTCCGACAGATGGTTGAATCCGGGAAGCTCGGCGTAAAATCTAAGGAAGGCTTTTACAGTTGGACAGATGAGAAAATACAGCAACTTCGGGAGCGAATGAATAACGCATTAATACAGCAAGCAAAAGATGCAAAGTAGTAGGCACACGCAGTGGGTTCTCCGTTCACAAAGATGTCTAAAATTATAAGCAGGCTCCGCTCGGTCTCCGTCCACAAAAAGCCTCGTATTATATTATTGCTTGTGGTGCTGATTGGATTCGTGATTGGGGGTATCTACCATAGACGAATTTGGGAGTATTGCCTCGAGCTCACTGCAGCGTTTCAGAGTATTGAGACAGCACGAGCATACATCGCGAGTTATGGTGCCCTCGCGCCTGTTGTATCAGCGATCCTCATGGTCTTTCAGAGCGTCATCGCGCCTTTGCCAGCGTTTCTGATTACCTTTGCAAACGGCACGCTCTTTGGATTTTGGTGGGGCTCACTTTTGTCGTGGAGCAGTTCGATGGTTGGCGCGGCCTTCTGTTTCTATATTGCCCGTTATCTCGGTATCCAACGGATTACGCGGCTCATCAGTCAACCAGCAGTTGAGAAAGCAAACGATTTCGTTGAAAAATATGGCACTTACGCCATTCTTATTGCTCGCTTGATGCCGTTCATCTCTTTTGATGTTATCAGTTATTTTGCAGGGACAACTCGGATGCGGTTTCTCGGATTTTGGATCGCCACCGGGATCGGTCAAATGCCAGCTACCTTGGTGTATTCTTACCTCGGTGAGAGTGCATCGCCACACATCAAATGGATTCTTTTCGCTTTTGGTATCGTCATCGCAATCTCAATTATAAGGTGGCTAATGCGAAAGTAGTCTTCAGTTATTAAAAGAGGAGGTTCAAAATGGTTCGCATAGGTGTAGTCGGAGTCGGGGGCATGGGAAACGCCCATTGCAACTCGCTCCCGAATGTTGAAAATTGTGAATTTGTAGGTGTAGCAGATCTCCGCTTGGACGCAGCAGAAGCCGTCGCCCAACGGCATCAGATTCGCGCCTTCCAAGACTATCACGAATTGTTTGCTGTTGTGGATGCCGTCGTCGTTGCAACACCGCCTATCGCGCATACGCAGGTAATCGTTGATGCCGCTGCGGCGGGCGTGCATGCGTTCTGCGAGAAACCGCTCTCATTGACCCTCGCAGATGCAGACACAATGATCGAGGCATCGGACAAGGCGGGAACACACCTGATGGTCGGGCAGGTGTTACGTTTCTATCCTGTCCACGAACTCGGTAGGCAGATGATCGATGCCGGTGACATCGGAGACATTACCTACATAGAGACTGATTACACGGGTCCCTATAATGCCCCGCGCAATCGTCCCGAAAGTTGGTACGGCACTGTCGGTGGACTTCTGGAAAACGGCATCCACAAATCCGATCTGATTAATTGGTTCGGCGGCACTGCGATCACTGTCGCTGCTGAGGTCGGCAGTTTTTCTGGGCATGACGATTGGGAAGATTACACCGTCTCCCTCATCCGTTACGATTCCGGAGCGGTCGGTATTTTACGATGGGGGGGCTTCCTCGGGGCACGCGGCACTAACGAAACCATTATTGACGGCTCCGAAGGCTCACTCCGATTAGATATGGCAGCCGATCTCGCTTATCTCAAAAAACGCGGCGAGGACTGGAAAGAAATCGTTCCTGATCGAGATGGACCGCACGGTGTTGTGGGTGAATTGACACATTTTGTCGATTGTGTCCGAGAGAACAGAACCCCGATGATTGACGGTAGGGGTGGAAAACACGCCGTAGAAGTCGTTTTGGCAACCTATGAATCCGCGAAAGAGGGGACCAAGGTCGCGTTGCCGATGGAATAAGGTAAAATTAAAATGCTTTTCCTTGTTCTCAACATCGTCCTACTTTCCGGCTTTGGGCTCTTTCTCAAGCATGCCAAGGATAATCAACAACGCTTAAATCCGATCGGCTTTGTCAATTATCTTGTTGCTTCCTTTATCAGCATCTGGGTTCTGTCACAGGAACAGGATTTTGAATTCTCAAAGTTAACCTTCGCCTTAGGTATATCAAACGGTGTGACCTACGCTGCCGGGTTTGAGTTGTTTACGCTTGGAATCCGACTCAGTGGGATTGTTGTCACGGCGGCACTCGTTAGGCTATCGATCGTGGTCCCGATTGTAGTGTCGATGCTGTTCTGGAAGGAGATCCCCAATCTCTGGCAAGCCATAGGACTCCTCTTAACCTTCGTGGCGATTCCGCTCCTCAGCCAGCGGGAAAAGGAGCCAACCTACACATTTACGCCTGACAGACCGGAAGTGCCGCAAGGTCTGGGGTTCGCCGTTGCGATTACGATCCTGATTATCACCGGTATCTCACGACTCACCATGAAAGCCTTCAACGAAATGTGCCCTGTTGATGAGAAATCCCTTTACATGAGTCTGTTGTTCGGTGTTGCCACACTTATCTATCTGGGGATATGCCTCTATCAGAAAACGTGGCCGAATTGGTGGGAGGTCTTCTACGGTGTGTTAATAGGTATCTGTAATGTCGCTGGAAGTTGGGCGCTCCTCATCGCACTGGACAAGGTGAGTGCGTTGATTGCGTTTCCGATGTCAAGTTCGGGGGGTGTGCTGTTCACGATGTTCGTTGGTATGGTATTCCTCCATGAGCGGTTGGGGCGAATCCCTCTCATCGGGGCATTACTCGCAATGGTTGCCCTGATTTTCGTCAATTTGAAACCGTGACTCGTTATCGTAGCACCTCGCCATCCACAGTTTGATTTGACTTTGAATCGGATGTGTAGCGCAAAGACAAATTTGACTTTGGGCGCAAAATGTGGTATCATTTATCAAAAATAGGGATTCTGGAAAAGAATGCGGGAGAGCGTAGAGCTTATCATTCGAGGTGTCCATCTGATAGCGGCGATCATCTGGTTCGGGGGTGTTATCTTTTCTACCTTCGTCGCGATGCCGATGCTACAACGCAATTTGCCACCGCAAAATCTGTTAGCAATTCACAATCGTTTTCGGGTCTTGATCCGATTGATGATTCATGTGCTACTGACGACAGGCGCGATGGTATTTTTTATTGTTGCATGGAATAATGGCTTTTTCACAGGGAGTGGTGACGGTAATTTCGGAACCTATATGTTAACGTTTGTCGCGAAACTTGCGGCGTTCGGCGTAATGGCACTCTGTTGGGGCTTATATAGTTCGCTCTACCGACGACACCTTGAGGCTACCCCCCCTGATGACAAAACATATCATGACCCAAGCCCGTATATCAATGTGTGGAGAGGTTTGATGCTGGTAACCGGATTAATTGTCTTCGCGCTCACATTGCTGTTAAAAAACTAATTTCAAAACATTCTTCAAAACTTCCCGAAACCGGTAGCCTGCAACATCGGCGCAGGCGGGTCTACGGAGTGGCACTTCATGTATCAGTCCCAGCTGACCGAACCGCAAGGTATAATTAAAAAATGACAGACACAAAAGTCCAAGCAGTTTCATGGAATATCACCCGATTGTGTAATCTAAAGTGCACACACTGTTACCTTCCCGCAGGATTTGTAGACACAAACGAGGTGGCGAACGGAAACTTCCACCTATCCGATATTCAAGGCTCTCATGAATACACCAGGGACGCGGAATTGAGCCAAGCACAGTGTTTTCGCGTCATTGATGAGATAGCCGAAATCAACCCGCACATCCTCCTGATTCTCACTGGTGGTGAACCCTTATTACGCCCGGATATCTTGGAAATATCGAAGTATGCCTCCGATACCGGGTTTCTTGTTGTAATGGGCACAAACGGCGTCCTTTTGAACGATAGCGTCGTCGAGAAGATGCAGCAGCACGGTGTTACCGGGGCAGGTATTAGCCTCGACTCTATCCAGCCGGCAAACCATGATCGGTTTCGTGGAATGGAGGGCGCGTGGAAAGCCACGATGAACGGTGTAGAAGCACTCAAACGCGCACAACTCGACTTCCTCGTTCAGACCTCCGTGACACAGTGGAATTACGACGAGATTCCAGAAATTGTAGAATACGCGTATCAACTCGGTGCGAAGGTGCTGAATCTTTACTTCCTCGTCCGAACCGGAAGGGGTAAGACGGTGATGGACATTACACCCGCACAATACGAAAAAGCGTTTGAAACGTTTTTCGAGTTACAGGCGGCGTATGCTGGAAAAATGCTCATCGCCGCGAAATGCGCACCACATTACAAACGCGTCATCTATGAACAAAAATCCGACTCTGCGTTCCTTCAAGGTTACCCCAGTGGCACCTGTCCGTGTGGTATCTACTACTGCCGTATCACGCCTGAAGGCGATCTGACCCCTTGTCCCTATCTACCTGTTAGTGTCGGTAACCTCAAAGATGAGAGTTTCGTCAAACTCTGGAATGAATCGAAGACCTTTCAGGAGCTGCGAAATCGGGATTTGCTTGAGGGGAAATGCGGCGCGTGTGAATTCAAAGAAGTTTGCGGCGGTTGCAGGGCGCGTGCATACGCCACGACTGGCAACTATCTTGCCGAAGACGCGTCGTGTGAATATCAGCCCGGTCAATATGGCACACCGCCTGTCCAAATAGAAAAAAAGATTGCTTTTGCAACGGAAACCGATTACGATTTACAGTGGACACCCGCAGCGGAAAAAAGGTTGAAGCGTGTGCCGTCATTTGCGCGGGGGATGGTCGTCAAAAGCGTTGAAAAATACGCACGCGAACACGGGCATCGCGAGGTTACCCCTGAACTGATGCAAGCCGTCAAGAAACGATTTGATAAAACGGGTATCCCATCTTTCAGACCGAAACGTTTTTAATTTTTCCTTGCGGTTAAACGTCGTGCGTTTGAACTTTGAAGTGCCTTTCTCAAATCCGAAGAAATCCGCAGAAATACCCAAGCAAAAACCCCTCCGCTTTGCTGATGGGCTTCGTTTTTGGTATTATAGAGAGAAGGAGAATCGCATGCTCACACCCGAACAGATAGTATTTTTTCAGGAAAACGGATACCTTATCCTTAAGAATTTAATCGACCCTGAAGTGGTTGACGGATGGCGGACGCAGGTATGGGACCATTTTAATTCCAGCTTAGAAACGCCAGAGACGTGGCCCAACGACTATGAGATTCCGGGTTTCACCTTCTCACCGTTATTTGGGCATCTGCCTGTGATGCAAGGGATCACCGAGCAACTTGGGGGCGGACAATTTTTTACAGGCGGTGGCGGCTCACCGATTATCAAATGGCCCAATCCTAAACAAGACTGGGCACTGCCCAACGACGGACACATCGATGCGTATGGTGCTGTCGCTGGCTGGAGTCCCTTTATGTTGGGGGCAACGACCTATCTCTATGATGCTAAACCCAAAAGTGGGGCTTTCATCTTTTGGCCCCGCAGTCACCGGTCAACCCACACGTATTTCCGCCAATACCCAGAGCAGATTGATGGCAGTTTCTACGATATTGAGGGGTGGGGTTGGCACGTACTCTCGGATTTATCGCCGGAGGGACCCTGTGAGTTTATTGGTGCGGCGGGTGATGTTGTGTTGTGGCACGCCTTTCTCTGCCACACCGGATCGGAAAATGTGAGAGACGTTCCCCGTTTCGGTCTCTTTGCACGGTATGCGCATAACAAACAGGAGGAGATTAAATACGAAATTCCAGAGGATCTCTGGAAATATTGGGCAATTTAAAAATGGTTATCAGCCATCAGTCTTTTACTGATAGAGGGAACCCAGATGCTTACAGCAGAACAGATAGCATTTTTTCAGGAACACGGATACCTTGTCCTTAAGAATTTAATCGATCCCGAGATAATTGAGGGATGGCGAACCCAGATATGGGAGCATTTTAATTCCAGTTTGGAAACACCGGAGACATGGCCCAGCGATTATGTGGTGCAGAACTTCAGTTTCTCGCCCTTGTTTGGACAGTTGCCTGTGATGCAAGAGATTACCGAGCAGCTCGGGGGTGGGCAATTTACAGGGGGTGGTGGTTCACCCCTCGTCAAATGGCCCGCCCCTGAAGAGAAATGGTCGATGCCCGGTAGCGGACACATTGACGCATACGGTCCCGGTGGCTGGAGTCCGTTTATGATCGGGGCAACAACTTATCTCTATGATGTCAAACCCGGCGGGGGTGCCTTCGTCTTTTGGCCCCAGAGCCACTATTCAACCCACAAATACTTCCTGCAATATCCGGAACAGATCGATGGCAGTTTTTACGATATTGAGGAGTGGGGATGGCATGTGCTGTCAGATTTATCCCCAGAAGGACCGCGTGAGTTTATCGGGGCTGCGGGTGATGTCGTGCTGTGGCATGCGTTTCTCTGCCATACCGGGTCAGCAAATGTCAAAGATACTCCCCGTTTTGGGATCTTCGCACGCTACTCCCATAAAAAACGGGAGGAGATTAAATACGAAATTCCAGAAGACCTCTGGAAATATTGGGTTATTTGAGCAATAGTTGTTGACGCTTCTTGAACAAAATATTAAACCTTTAGCCTGCAACATCGGCGCAGGGTTTTTGCTTGGGCATTTCCCCTAGGTCTACGGGGAGGCACTTCATTGATCAACCCGCCTGACCGAACCGCAAGGTAAAATTAAAAGCCGAACCGCAAGGAAAATTGAAAAAATGAGTGAGCAAACAAATGCACACGAACGGCTTACGGATGTAGAACAACGCTTGGCACGTCTGGAGAGTCTGCTCGTCAGTATCAACGGAAAGTTGGAACAGCGTTCCGATGTCAGTGAAGTTGATACGGAGAACACTGAAGAGTTCAAGCAGTGGGTGACCAATTACGTCTCAATGCGACTGCAACAACTCGTGCCAGAGACCTGCGATCATCCGGATGGAGTGGCACTTCAGGACGGTCCCTACTTGGATAATACGACAGTTGCTTGTACAGAGGAAGTCGAGCATCGGGTCAAACGGATACCAATCCCATTTGTCCGCGAGATGGTTGTCCAGCGCGTCGCTGAAAACGCACGGGAAGCCGGTGTTGAACGTGTGGATATCGAGTTTTTCGAGAAAGCCGCGACATTTTGACAATGCGAAGCCACAGAGGAGTTTCCTCTGCCCAATTTTGATTGGAAGGACTTCTTAAAGGCACCGCTGTAGAGAAAACAATCTTAAAAGCCGTAAATGTTCCTAACCGGGTCGCGATTCACCAGGAGCCATCGTGGAACATTGTCCTGCAAGCCTCTATAGGCTTTCACAGGGAACGATGCCCAGGAGCCCATAATTAAAAAAATGGAATGGGTTTTTAATACCTTCTCAGAATACCTTGAGAACGACTTTAAAAAACGCATCGGGAAGCTGGAGCCGACTGTTTCGGATCTCTGGCAAGCCTTTCAAGTGCTT
Organism: Candidatus Poribacteria bacterium; assembly: GCA_009839745.1. NCBI lineage: Bacteria > Candidatus Poribacteria > Candidatus Poribacteria bacterium. The sequence goes on along the minus strand of VXPE01000008.1, from coordinate 11,573 downwards.
TTTCCTGCTACGTCTGCGCAATTACTCGTGCAAGAACCTGTCGGCAATACAGTGCGATTTAAACCTCTCGCTTTCTATCACGCCGACGAAATGGGTCCGTTGATTGAAACCCCATTGGAATATCTCAGGAAAAATTTCGGGGGTGGCAAATTCAAAATCAACTTCTATCACGGTATGCAGTTCATTGCGACCATTAATTTCAAGCCAGAGGGTCCTGAAATCTGGCGCGAGTTACCAGAACTGGAAGGGAACCCTACGGTCGAGGAAACTGTGACGCCTGAAAATGTGTGAATTGGAGAAGTCGTGGGCACACCTCGTGTGTCGTAACCAAGGACAGTGGATATGAGTCAGCAACAAGAATTTGGGGAAACCTGCCCCTCGTGTGGAAATACGAATCTCCGTCGGTTGGATGGCAATTCATGGTTCTGTTTGGATTGTGACTGGGATAACTTGGGGGTTATCCCGACAGGGAACGACGAATTGCTCACCTCTCTCCTGCACGGAGACATCCATTCGCGGCGGCTCGCCGCGCAAGCATTGATTAATATCGGTGATGCCGACCGACACCTTGCCGCACTCACGGATGCGAACGCACTCTTAGAAGCACTGGACGACGAAGATGCCGATGTTCGCTATTTCGTCGCGGTCGCTCTCGGTAAACTGGAGGCGAGTCTGAGTCTCGGTAAACTGAAACAACTCGCCCGAGACGATGCCTCCGCACTCGTGCGGGAAGGGGCTAAAACCGCCGTTGAACAGATAGAATCGCGCCACGCGTCTTAATAGCTATCGGAAATCAGCGTGACCGAACCGCAAGGAAAATTTAAAAGAATGGAAAGAATTCGATTGGGTTATATCGGCTGTGGATTCATGGCACAGAAGGTCCACATCCCAAATTTTACAAGCATCCCCGACTGCGAACTCATTGGACTCGCAGAGGTGCGTACGGAACTCGGGAAAAGAGTCCAGACCCGTTTCGGTATTCCCCAACTTTACCGGGACCATGATGAACTCGCGCAAAACCCCGATATTGAAGCAGTCGCGGTATCTGCGGACTTCGCATTACAAGGTGAAATCGCGAGGGACCTCCTTCTGTCAGGTAAGCACGTCTTCATGGAGAAACCGATGGCTGTCTCCGTTGAACAAGCCGAGGCGATTGTAGCAGCGTCACAAAAGTCTGGCAAAAAGTTGATGGTCGGCTACATGAAACGATACGATGCCGGAAACGAGATCGTCAAGGCAAGAGTCGCGCAATTCCGAGAAACAAACGAACTCGGACGCTTGACGTATGCAAGGAATCACGGATTCGGTGGGGATTGGGTGTGTAATCTCGATACCCACATGGATGGCACAACAGAAACGAAGCCGAGCGCACCCGTCAAAACCCCAGAATGGATACCGGAGCAGTACCGAGGTTCTTATTTGGGATACCTCCAACAGTACACGCATAATATCAATCTGATGCGCTGGTTTCTTGATGCTGGCGACAAAGTGAGCGTCAAAGTCGTTGATTTGGACGCGAATGGTTATTCTGGTATTGTTATCTTCGATATGGACGGGATTCGTGTGACGTTAGAGACCGGACATGTCTCGCATTACCGCTGGGATGAGCACAGTCAAATCTATTTTGAGAACGGATGGGTCCATACGTGGGCACCCCCGTTACTTTTGAAAAACACGCCTGCAGAGGTCGAGGTCTATCGTGCTGGGGAAGAACAGGAAATCACCCGTCCGATTCCGAGACCAAGCTGGACCTGGGCATATCACAGAGAAGCAGAATACTTTGTGGCGAATGTCCGCAACGATAAACCTTTCCGCTCTTCAGCCGAGGATACCCTCACAGATGTCAGACTCTTTGAAGACATCTACCGAATCTTCGTCGAACAGCAAAATGGCATGTAGACCAAATGCTTCTTGGGACGAGGAATGCTGTTAGCAAGCCAACATCGGCGGCTTGCGGATTTTATAGTGGGAACGTTGTTAGGCGGTTTTTTTTGTTGCTCGCTTGGCGCCAGTTTAAAAAATTCGCAGTAAAATCTCTGTATCATTGATGTTCACTGCGAGCGCATAGTTCGCCTGTAGGTATGCCGCAATCAACGGATGCCGTTCCTCGACCGGGATATCGTCAACGGCATCGAACCAACCGCCCGTTTTAAAGATCACTAAACGTGTTTTGTCCCTTTCAAGTGCTGAGATAACTTCTTGCTGCATTTCCGGTGTCGATGCATACGAGGCTTGATGGAATCGGGTAACGCTCAGTCGGTTTGCGAAGAAATAGTAGGCACCCTGACTCGTAAAATCGAAAATCTTTTCATTCTCTGCTGTATTTTCCTGAATATAAGCGACCACCTTTTGAACCTGTTCAACCTGATCGTTCGGAATGTTTACCTTTCCTGCGCGCGCTAATTCCTGCGTTACAGCCCGTTCTTTGAACGGATTCTGACGCAGCCTTTGCCATTTCTCATGAAACCTTACCAGCGGTTGATGGATTTCCCCAACATACCAGCAGAATATTGCTATTGCGATCAGCACCCATGCGGCTTTCAAGGCGTGTAGCCAATGTCCGTTACCCCTTAAAAACGATAGACACGCACGGAGCATTTTGAAAATGCCACCTTCTAATGGAAACAGACAGAGCAGCCATAAAAAAGTCGCGCCGTAAATCAGATGTCCATCATCTGAACGTCCCAATGCAGTTCGGAAGAAGGCGATACCACCGAGCAGGAGGAGTAGGAGTTTCATCGCGTTCGGTTCCGATACAGTCCCACATAAGCCTCGATATGTCAGATGCGCCGCGACAATCAAGAAGATACAGACAGGCAGATACCATCGAAAACCATCACTTAAGACAAAAACATGCCATCCGTCCGTTGACAATAATGTAAGTGTTTCAGATAGAGATGGAAAAGCGAGTCCCCACGTTGCGAGCTGATAACGACACTGGATATAGGAATTCCAGATGACATCATCTAAGGCACCGTGGAACAGAAAATAGATGCCTACCGAGAAGAAACCTAACAGCACCCCGCAGCCGTAACTGATTAAAGGCGGTAGGTACTCTCTCATGTTTTTTTCCCGCTTCGTTTGTCTACTTCCATTTTCTGTGCCAAAGCCGCCTTGGAACACATATATCACAAGGAACAATCCGATCGCACCCAGTGTATAAAGCCCAATTTCAGTGCTATACCAGAACGCCGCACTCGTGGAGAGTCCAGCGAGGAGCAGTCTCCATACATAAGTAGGGACCTTGTTGGTGCGAGTCCTGTGGAAGTGCGTCAGGGAGTTCGCTACGAAGGCGAAACTGATTAAACCGAGGCTGTGCCGCGCAGTTACCCAAAATCCCGTTCCAGAGGCAATCAACACGCAGATAAAAGCGGTCAAGAATCTACCACGGAATACTTGCAAACCGAGCATATAGAGCGCAACATAGCCGAGTGGATCCAATATATCCTCCATTGAACGCACACCGAACAGGGTCGGTTCAAAGAGTTGACTACCAAACCATGCCAAATAAACATTTTGGAAGAGTCCGTGCTGGATATAGATGTCCCGAAACGGCACCGCGCCGTGCAGCATCTCATTGAGAGGCGCCAGCCGTTCACCTTCGTGAAACAAATCTATTTTGCCGTGGATGTTTCCAGAGTAGGTAAGGAGATAAATGAAAATCGGGAGGATGATGTATTCGAGTCCACCCCGCTTTTTAATTATACCTTGCGGTTCGTTCAGTGGCGGTGGAGATTTCAAGCCCTTTTCCGCAGCACCCTCGCTTGTATCATCAGGAACATCTGAATTCCACAGCGTAGGGAAATACTGCTTGGACAGCAACACCACTTTCAGCGAAATGGATAAACTAATCGGTAGGAGTAAGCCTGTTAGTGTGCTCTGACCGATGTGGTAGACCTGTAACCAACAGAGCCATAACGGGATGGATGCTAACGCGTTTGCTTTCAGCACACGCGCTATCGGTTGGGCGGTTCGTTCTGCACACCAGCGCGAATAGACACACCACCCGAGCCAGTACAGGTATATTGCCGCTGGAATGCCCAGCAGCGCCAACAGATAGAAAAAGTATTCTTGTTGTTTCGGGTATTCATTAACACTGAGCCAGCCGACGATCTCGGAGTTTGAGTGATATTCAAAAACAGTGTATTTTTGGAGGGTTATTCCTAAGCCGATTGCAACGGAAGCAGCGGAGAAGGCGATAAGTCCAATGTAGGCGCGGAGGGTAGAGGCTTTAACAACGCGCATGTCAGGCATCAATTGCTGACTTTTGTTTGCAAGCCACACCAAAAGGTCTCGCAAGCGTTGCATGATTTTCGCCTCAATGGAGTCGTGTTTGGAAGATTCCTTCTACCGGGTTAGGTTTCTTCAAATGGACCGTCAATCTCAGTAAAATCTTTCGCGGTTTCGTCCCACGCGAAGGCCTTTACTGCGCGTATTTCGGTGTCGTAAACGGAGATAACCAGATATGTGGCACCCGGATAAGCGGGTTCATCCCATACGATTGCATCTGCTTTGTCTTTTTCCGAGAAGTACGCCTCGTGATTTGGATGTGAGTGGTAGAACGCCTTAATTTGTCGTTGCTGTGTGTCAGCCTCTTTGTGGACGGCGATTAAATCATCAGGATGTATGACGTAGGCTGTGCGAGCATCGCGTGGATATGTGTCTGGGTCCTCCTGATGCAGTTGGTTCTGTATGTTTCGGCATTTCCGGACGAATTCTTGCGTTTCGGTCCCCAGAATGACACCGCAACATTCATTGGGAAACTCCGATTTCGCGTGGTCACAAATCTCGCTGAGGGTTTCTTGCTTCAAAGTTATCATTTTTTAACGATTGTGTCTGAGTGGAGTGTCCGTTGTCCACCCCCACGGAATACCATACGGGCATTCTGTGTTGATTCTCTAAAATTGTTAAGAAACTTACGTTGGGTTATGAAAGGTCCTTTACTAATTTTATATCTGAAAGGACATCGGACGCAGCAGCTCAGAAGCAAGTAATTAAAAAAGTCCGCCAGCGATCGCTGGAATAATTGAGATTTCGGCATCATCTTCGACAGCGGTCGCTTTTCCATCAAGGAAGCGGATGTCTTCATCGTTGAGATAGATATTTACAAACCGACGGATATTGCCGCCGTCATCACAGAGACGTTCTTTCATCCCTGGATAGTTGACTTCAAGGTTATCAATGATGCCTTCAATATTGGCACCTTCTGCTTCAACCTCTGCCAAGTTTTGCGTCAAGCGTCTCAGCGGGGTTGGAATACGGACTGTTACAGACATGAAATGAATTTTCTCCTTTTTAATTTTACCTTGCGGTTCGGTCAGTTAAATCGAGTAGTGGAGTCCACACTCTTTGGTATTTTCTTCTGAAGTGGGTGCGTTCTGCCAACGCCACCGTCCCGCGCGTTTCGATTCACCCGGCTTTATAGGTGTTGTGCAAATGACACACCCAAGCGATTCATAATAATGACCTTCGGCATCCGCTTCGAGCAACGGATTCACGGGAATTTCGTTGTCACGGACAAACTGCCACACCTCATCCGTTGTCCACTGAATAAGCGGATTCACCTTAAGCACTGGGTGTTTCGTTGAGGATATAATTTCCGATCTTCGGAGTTGTTGTCTGGCATCCGACTGATCTCGCCGTAGACCCGTTATCCAGACATCCACTGTTTCCAAGAGCCGTTGCATCGGACGCACTTTTCGCATGTGACAACAGTATTCCTGCTTCGCTTTACTGTCAAAAAACAGATATTCCCCGTGCGCTGTCACCATTTGACGGACTTCTTCGGGATCGGGTTGGATCTGTTCGATCTGGATACCGTAACGCGCTTCCACCTGTTCAAGGAAAGTGTAGGTCTCAGGGAAGAGTCGAAGTGTGTCAAGCGTACAGACTCGGAACGGCAATTGGTTCTCAGCAGCGAGATGAATCAGCACCATGCCGGAAAGTTGTCCACTCGTGACGATCGCAGCGCGTTCTTTGAACCGCTTAAACAGAGAGAAAAGGATTTCTTGAGGGGCCTCCGTCAAGGCAATTTCTTGACAGAGAGCGTCGTCTACTGAATAATTCAATTCTTTGTCAATTGGCTTCATAGTAATAGGGCAAACTCCACTGGGTTTCCATACAGGACACTTTAAGGGAGTGCCTCCATGATGTCCGATTCGATTTCAAAGTAACGACTCAAGCTGAAATAACGTTCCCCTGTGTCAGGGAGGATCGTAACGACAGTTTTATCCGGTCCTTGATCTTTTGCAACCTGTAAGGCAGCGTAAACATTCGCACCCGACGACATACCGACTAACACACCTTCGCTTGTTGAAATGGATTTCATTGTTTGATAGGCTTCTTCTTCGGAGACCGTGATGACTTCATCAATGACATCTACATTGAGCACTTCAGGAATCATTCCCGCGCCGAGACCATCAATTCGCGTCGGATTCGGAGGACCCCCGGAAAGCACGGCTGAAACCCGCGGTTCCACTGCGACAACTTTCACATGCGGACACTCTGTCTTCAACACTTCTCCAACGCCTGTCAATGTGCCGCCTGTTCCAACCCCGATAACAATAAAATCGATGTTGCTACCGATGGCTTTAAGAATTTCGACCGCAGTCGTGCGTCGATGGATCTCCGGGTTCGCAGGATTCGTGAACTGGTTCGGCATATAGTGCCGTGCGTGCCGTCTGATAATCTCTTCTGCCTCCCAGATGGCACTTGCCATACCCCCGTGTTCGGGTGTTAGCACGATTTTCGCGCCGAAGGCGGAAAGGAGTTCGTATTTTTCACGACTGACGTTCTCCGGCATCGTCAAAGTGACAGGATACCCTCTCGCGATACCCACGATAGAGAGTCCCAAACCTGTGTTACCCGCGGTAGGCTCAACGATGGTATCTCCTTTTCTGAGGATACCGCGTTCTTCCGCATCGACGACCATCGCATAACTAATCCTATCCTTGATGCTGCCGCCGGGATTATATGCCTCCAATTTCGCGAAAATAGTTGCATCGTCCTTACCGGTCAGGGCATTCAGACGGATCGTTGGTGTATTCCCGATGAGGTCTGTCAGATTTTTGGCGATTCTCATTTTTCCTGCGGATAACAACACACGATACCGCTGCCACACCCCTATTTTAAGCGTAATAGCCTAAAAAATTCCACTTTAAAGTATACCATAAACACCACAAAAAGTCAAATTTGGTATGTTCACAGGGTGCGTAAATTTTTGGTACAAAAAATTAAAGACTTGCGTGTGTTGCCAATCAGATTTGGACTTACCTTCTGAAGGCACTTTTCCCATCAGAATTCGCAAGGCTGAAAGCCATTGATAATTGCTCTCTGTTTTAAACCTGCGTTTCATCGGGTTGATTCAACAGTTGTAGGAGTGCTGCTTTCACTGCCGGATCCAAAGTGCGTAAATCCTCTAATTTAAGACCCGCTAACCTTTCAGAAACTGTTAACCCATGCATGCGTTCTTCAGCGGTCATTTTTTTCAGTATATCTGTGCCCATGCTATCAACAATTCGCTGAAGTTGTTTATCGTATAAACTCTGTTTTCCTGCCATTTTTAAGATCTCCTTTGTAATTTCTGGCTCCACACGCGAGGCATAGTAAATATAGGTTATATTGTTTTCGCCTACAATTCGTTCGACAAACTGGCGAAACTTCTCCTTTGACGCTGCAAACAGCAGAAGCGGGTAATTTTCTTTGTTAAGTTCGAGTTCGTTGCACACAAATAAGTTAACAGGAAAGAGGTCTGTACTTTTGTAATGTCCTGCGTTTTCCAATTCCCAGTTCACATCAAAAGATGAGTGATAGAGGACGTTCCTCGGTTGTCGAGCAGAAATGATTGTAACCGTCATTAAAGACGCAGAGATTCTCTTTTCGCCAAGATATAAATAGCTGCGTCCTCGAATCAGGTTATACCCGTCCCGTGTTAGCGGATCCTCTTTCCCTTTGAATTCAATCTGATTGTGGACTCGAAAATAATTGAAAACTGTTTGCGTACGAACTTTCTCACGTTCGGCAGTCTCTTCAAGGACAACAAGGGCATCCATCGTTCGAGGAAGTCGACTAATTTCCACTTGCGTTTCGATAGGTAGAGCCAGTTGAGCGAAGTTAGACATCATAACCTCTTTGAAGACTGGATCTAAAAAATCCCGATCTGTCATCGGGTTATCAGTGGACATCCTACCTCTCCATACCTCTCCGAGGCATTGCAACTTTCTTCGGGCATAGTCGTTGGGAGATTGGTAACAATCAGTGCAGCGTTCTTTGTCTCTACTGCTTTAATACCCGCATAGATGCCTGCTGCTCGGATACCGTCGACCGCGGTGATACTACCACCTATCTGTTTCATGAGCTGCTCTTTTGGAAAAAGTGTAGGATAAATTGTACTGTATCTTGGAGAGGTTGTCAAGCCGAAATAGAAGCATTTAACTTTTTTGAATTTTATTTTATGAGGACTTACGCATGTGACTCTTTGTAGCATAGGAGACCGTTAGTTTGTGCCAAGAGATCATCAGCATTTTTTACAGAATCCCTTTCTAACAGAGCGGACTACAGTCAAAACTGCGTAGGTCCTGTTCTAATTAGCGTATCAATCCTCTTATCCCTCAATCCTTCTTTGAAGCGTTCAAAAAAGCCTCTGCTTTTTTATGGATGTCGATTGCCACCCTCAATTTCCGAACCTGTTTCTCCAGGTGTGCGATCCGCTGCTGTTCTTCCTTGGGTGGCTTCTGTGTAGATTGAAAGAGGGTTTCCGCATTTTCAAGAAGTTGACGCTTCCACTTCGAGAGTTGATCTTCACTGAGGTTATATCGCTGACACAGTTCCGCGTGTGAAGTTTCCTTGCGGAGTGCCTCAAGAACGACTTTCGCTTTAAATTCGGGGATGAATTTCCTGCGTTTCCGCATCGGATGCTCCTTTCATTCAGAGTGGTATTGTAGCGCAATCTTGTTTGAGAGAGTTGCATAAATTTTCGATGGCAATACACCGCAGCCCCGTAGGGACGACATTTGCTCATCATAAAATTGCCCAAACTTTAGTTAATCAACCCAAGTTGCTACTTACGAGTTTTTGGGAAACCTTTGGTAAACATAACTATTAACGCGTCCCTTTCCTACAGCATCCTACACTCGGTGTAATTGAAACAAAGACACTCCTGCTGTTTATAACCGAAATTTCGCTATACCTCCATAGGGACGATCTATGGGTTCCCTTGCTTAAAAGCATCAAGGGACGGCCATATTCGGCAAACATCACTGATTAGCCTCTCCGCTCTTTCTTGAATTTTATTGACATCCCATGTGTCGTGTTCACAAATTTCTCTGTTCAGCTTTAGGATCGAATGTTCACTTAACACGTCTCGTCTTTCAGGAAAACGGGAATTTCCTAGCTTGGAGTTCAATCTCCTGGTGATGAGTGTTAAGTTTCCTATACTTTCCAAACAATGATCTCTTGCCAATGCGAGGTTAAATGCATCCAGATAGGATTCATCTATTAATCCTTCTCTTGAGGACTTAGTTTTCCAGTCCTTAGTTCTTTTTTTGTATTCATCAGTAAACAAGTCAGCGTAAAGAGCACTATCCTCTTCTAATTCTCTGTTCACACCAATTTTGAGGTTGCTGCCATCTTCATCATAGGTGATAGTTCCTTTTGAGATGGGTAAACCCCACTTTTCTTTCCATGCTTGCGGCAAGACATGTTCTAAAGTTAGATCCTCTCCAAAAACTATAGGTTCCTGGTAGCTATCTTGGTCATGCTTCATCAGTTCAATTCGATACAAGACATAACGAATGAGTCTTTGCTTAAGTGCGCCAGCAGTGTTTCCCCAGAGTCCTTCCAAGGCAGCCCGAATCGTTCTATTGTTTGGAAAAACAATGCTAGAATCGTCTGGAAAAAGCACAGACTGCTCCTCATAACGGGTGTGTAACGCAGAGGGTATCTCATCATCATCTGGATATTTGTGAGTATCCGAACATTGATCATCCAACAACTTTATGAACTTTTCTAAACTAAAACCGTTCTTCTTCAGGTCTCTAATGTTTTGAGAAAAAAAGACGTTGAATCTCAGAAGACTGCGTCTACCCCCGTAACACAGCATACGTCGAATCGTATAAGACTCCAAAATATCAAAGACGCGAGTTAGTTCGTTTCCAGACACACCCACTTCGCATTTTACAAATAATATGAAGGGATGCAACGTTGTGAGGTTGAATGTTTGATAAAACTTCATTCTCTGTCCTATTTCTGAATTATCGGCACAATCTGTCATTTCCGTATAAATATCGGAATACCGCTTTAATTCAGAAAATTCATGTTCTATTCCATAGGTATCCTTCACTTTTTCGCAATACCGTCTTTGATACACGTTGAATTCTGGTTTAACACTCTCTGTCCCTAACTTTGCCATAAGGAAATGTTGGAGAAACAATTCACATGACGTTCCGGACTTTTCTTCTGGATCCCAGTAAGCGTCTTCAAAATGATCCCAGTACTTTTCGTACAAACTATCTCTATTCTCACTACGTTGTGTTTACATTCCATCATAAAAATCGTCCGGAAGTCAGTGCCTATCAGAATTTACGTCTATAGATCAAATGGATATTGCAGAACTATGGAAGCCTTGCCATGACTGGATCCGGAGCCACAATGTAAACACTACCTAGCACGAAGAAACAAGTCATTCCTAAGCAAATCAAATTGAAGTAGATTTTTGCCTCTAGCATTGAGTGATTCAAATATTTTTTCAGGTTTATCACTACCATCAATGAGTATTTGAACAAAGCCAAAGTAGTGTAGTATAGAACGAAATAAGGAAAGTGCCTTTTCCTGATCGCCCTTCACATAATTATTAATTTTTTCTTTAAAATAAAGATATGCTAAATGGATCCGTCCCGTACTCTCATCTGCTTGCTCATTAACTAAGGATACAAATGAGACTCTATCAAACTTAGTGGGAACGAGTTTAAATCGTTCATCTTCACTGAGTAGCATACCTTGATTTCGTATATAGCGCCTTACATCACCCGCAATTTCATTATACCCGTGTAATTTGCATATATCTCTTATCACACATAGGATGATTTGAAAAGTTGTTAACCGTTGCTGCCCATCAATAATTTCATATTTTGGAACATTGCCTGCAGGGGTCGCTTTCTGCTGTACGACAATAGCCCCGGTAAAATGAACGGAAGAGTCTTCTTTCGGAAGATTTTGACTTTTTTTAATATCCTCCCATAAGAATTGCCATTGATTTTCCTCATCCCAAACATAGTGCCGCTGAAAGAGAGGAATCCCGTACTGCACACTCGGTTCAAACAAAACATTTACTGTTGCTTTCGTCACATCCATTTTTAATACTCTCCACACATACGTTGATGAAGTGCTAACGTTAATTTAGACCAGAAATCAATAAAGTTAAGATCCATATTGTTGTGCAAATTCGACAGGTGTTATAATAAGTATCCTTATGCCGTTGGTGGTCCATCGAGTGAGATTGGTATCGTATCACACTCTTGGTTTACTAAAGTTTGGACAATATTATGATATTCAAGCTGCCTTGTCGAAAGGCAGCG
>VXPE01000007.1 GCA_009839745.1 Candidatus Poribacteria bacterium | reverse complement strand
ATTTACACGAAACCTTAAAAATACTTCCGCAAAAACCTGAAACGATTGTTATTGACACCATCGCTGAACACCTCGGGGCTATTGGGGAAACTATTCATAACACTTCACATCAAATCAGACCCGGATAATTTGGCGAAGGTATTGATACTATACGTCTATCATGCAAATCAAACCTTCTCGGTTAGTTCAGTTAACCGAGGGAGAACTTAGCGCTGTCCGGTTTCCGCCCCCGATTGTGTCCTATATCGAATTGTTAAGAGTGGACGTAGGTTTTCATCATCTGTCTCTTTTGACGAAAAAACGATAGGTGCACTGCCATCACGCAAGGCGAAGAGATAGCCGTAGTTATAATCGGGATTCGCTACCCAAAAGCGGACTGCATCGGTGAGGCGGTCGCTTTTAAATGCATAACGCTTTCCTGCTCTCTGAATCTCACATGTGCCATCAATGCGATGGGCGACATCCTCAGAGCCGTTGTAATCGCTTTCAGTATCGCCGTCTATGCCCGACAACATTGCTTGCGCGGGAGGTCTGTTCCACGGGAGATTCCGATGCAACGCGCTGTTGTAGGTGAGTTCGTTATCTTCTGCACGCTCGGAGATACCCCTACCCTCTCGCCATGGGAGCAACACACGGCGGAAGACGACGGTCTGTACAGCATCCGTATCACATTGCTGGACATGTAGGCTTATTGTCGCTTCCAAGACTTGTGTCGGTTCTCGGATCCCCATATCTTCAAATGCATCATACAGATCAAAAGCGACGAAGAAAACAGTGCCAGTTGGATCACATACGAGCATCGATTCGGCACCAGCATTGTTGTTTCGCGTTTTGCGATCTTTATTGACAATCAGGCTCGTATCTTGCAAGTCGCCAGAGAACGTGACAGAGTCGCCTGCGCCACAGGTTATCTCATTTATAGGGGGAAGGGTTATTACAATTCCTGTTTGTGAACTCAGAAGTGTGAGGTGATAGGCTTTCTCGACCTCTAACGGCGAAGTAAGGAGCAGGACGCGATTCAGTCGTGAATCAAGTAAGGCGTATTCGAGTTGGACATCGGGTGCAATTTGATAATTATTAAGGTCTTCGGCGGTCTCTGCCTGCAATTGTCCATCAAATTGTAATTGAATGGCGGTCTGTGATAGCGGAGTCGCCTTCAGGAGTTTTGGGGAATCCGCTGAATTGGCGACCCAAATGGGATAGAATAGCAGAAAAAGAAATATTGAGATTTTGTCCGTCACATTACGATAAATTTTCAAAATGGCTCTCCGAAAATGATCCTGCGTCTATGGGACATCCGCTGTGATAAAAACGGCATTTAGTACCTCGCGTTCTCGCTGTCCTGACGGCTTGTTGATGACCGCGTCGTTAACGACAAAGGTGCTGGAGGAACCGCCATCCAGATTAATTGCTTCGGTTGCCCCGAGGTCAATGAGAATGCCGGCGAGTTCGTAGAGGGTTAATCCGGTGCTGTACTTCGGTTGCCGTCCGTCGGCAACTATTAAAAAGAGTGTGTCTGCATTGTAGCCAAGCGCAGTGCGCGGTTCATGGCTCAAATTCAACACCGATGTGCGTTTGCCGGGCGTATGCCGCCTTTCAGCGTGATGCATCTTCACAAGGGTTTCATTTATTTTACGATTCTTAAGGAGTCGGAGCCGTCCACCAATCGCGTGTTGCACTCGATTCCATTCAGGTGGTGAAAGCGTAAGGGTAAGTGTGCCGCTCGCGCCAGTATTAAACTCGGAAACGCCTGACCCCTTCAACCGTGTGCTAATCCAAAGAATTCCGCCATCTCTGGGAATTGTGCTATTTCCATCGCGTGAGACTCCGTCCACACGGTAGATGTGTGTATAATTGGGGGTTAAAGGGAGCGAAAGCCCGCCGATTATAATCTCTGTGCCTCTGCGTCGGTTGGTATGGGTTGATTCACCGAGCCGTGGTGTGTAGAGCGTCACCTGACACCCATCAAGTCGTCGTTGATTAACACATCCGAGGGGTAGCGTGTGGGCACCTATTTGGACGCTTGCTTTCATTTCCACGGGAGTGCTGAGAAATTCACCGGACTCGGTTACGCCAAAACACGCCTCGGTATCTTTAGGTTGGGTGATGAGTTCACCGTCCTGGACATGCAGACTCTCTAATACGCCGCCGTAACCACGCATATCCCCAAGGACGCCGAACCCACCGTTGACTGCGACAAGGACGCGCCGGTCACCCCGTTGATTCCGACGGTTTGCCATAGACCGAACGGTTTCTTTTCCGAGGACTTGGGCATTCGCGAGTGCTACCTCAAAACGTAGTGTCGGCTCATGTCGGGACATTTCAGCGACATACAGGACACATGTCTCAACATCCCAGTCGTAACGATAAAGATGGAGTCCCGTTGCCATACCTGGAAACAGCGTTTTTTTCTCACCGCCAGCCTGTGCGGCAGGGTCTGTCATCCATAAGAGGAGCAAACAGATGATCGCATGGAATTTAGGCATTGCGAAAAATCTCAACGGCAAAGTAATCAATGGGTTGCTCTATAGGAGGATGCAGCTTCTTGACAATGAGATGGACCTCATTCACTGCGAATTGTTCTAAAATGACCGTGGCGATCTTCTCAGCGAGTGCTTCAATGAGTTGGAACGACTGCTGCGTGCCGACCTCAACGATGCGCCTGACGACTTCAGCGTAATCGACGGTGTCAGCGAGTGCGTCTGTCCTACCGGGATTTGCAAGTGGACCCCCCAAGGTTGCATCAATCTCATAATGGCCACCGACGTGGCGTTCCGCTTCGGGAACGCCGTGGTGACCATGAAATCGAATCCCTTTGAGGATAATTTTATCCATGACTATTCTACGGGAATCTCCCCGAAGGTATGGGCAGGTTCAATCAGGTATTTCACCTGTCTGCCAAACCTTCCATCGGTGTAATCAATTGCACGAATTTTCCAGT